>JAOPUY010000194.1 GCA_025963265.1 Frankiales bacterium
GCTCGTCCTCGGTCATGACCTTGATCTCTTGGCACTTGGCCTGCAGTTTCCAGGCTTTATCCGCAGCCTTCACGGGGCCACTGACCCAGTTGGAGTAATCCGCTAGATCTAGGCGAACGGCCACGCGATGATCTTCAACCGATCGGGCGGTATCGACCGCGCGACCAGCCGCGCACTCCCTCCGGGACAAAGTCCTTACCGGTCAGGGAACATCAGGGTGTCAAGGGAACCGGAGGCAGTTCCCGGGTGAGATCGCCGGCTGCTAGCCGCAGCTGGGGCGTGTAGATGTGGAGATCGCTGCCGCCGGCCTTCTTGGCGGCGTAAAGCGCTAGATCCGCTTGCTTGAGAAGGTCGTCGGCGGCCACGTCGGTGGCCTCTGCCGTGGCGATGGTCAGGCCCACGCTGGCGTGCATGGCGAGTGGGCGGCCACCGACGGTGAATGGGGGCTGGAAGGTCTCTAGCACCCGCGCGGCGGCGAGCAGGGCGTCGCCGGCGCCCTCTTCTACGAGGATCGCGAACTCGTCGCCGCCGAGTCTGGCCACGGTGTCGGTGGAGCGCAGGCAACCGATGAGCCGCTCGGCGACGCGGATCAGCAACTCATCGCCGGCGGGGTGACCGAGGGTGTCGTTGACTAGCTTGAAGTCGTCGAGGTCCAGACACAGCACCGCTAGGGGCTTGAGGTCGCGGTTCTGGCGTCGTACGGCGTGGTCGAGGCGGTCGGTGAATAGGGCGCGGTTGGCAAGGCCCGTGAGTGGGTCGTGGAAGGCCTGGCGCTCGACGGTGGCCAGGAGGCGCCGGTTGTCGGCCAGCACGACGAATTGGCGGACCAGCATGGCGATTACCAGGATCACCGCGGTCAGGGGTAACGGCCCCGAGTCGAGCCCGGGCAACACCCGATGCACTCCGACAATGCCCGCGAACACCAGCGGCAGGTAGGGCAGCCACAGTCGCGCCGAGGTCGAACCCCGCACCGACTCGAGCTCGTCGGTCGGGTGGTGTGTGCTCGACAGCGCGGCCAGCCCCAGGGCTGAGAAGGCCGCTAACCAGCCGAGGTCGATCAGGCTGCCACTGTGGTAGGAGTCATGGGCAGTGAGGTAGACGAAGGCGCTGTCGGAGAAGGCCATCAGCACGACGCCGGTGGCCAGCAGCCCGAGGGTGAGCCGCTGCGTGGTATGCGCGCGGGCCAGTACCAGGATCGTCATCGTCACTGTGACTAGGTCAGCGATCGGGTAGGCCAGGGAGACGTCGAAGGCGAAGTGGCTGTCCCCACCGGCGCGGTAGACGCCACCCAGCACGCTGACCCATGAGATCACGAACAGTGAGCCGGCCACGATGACCCCGTCGAGGATCAAGCGCGTGCGGGATTGGCCGCGATGAGCGGCGGGGAACAGGAACAGCGCTGCGGCGGCTCCGACCGGGAAGAGCAGGAACGCCGGGTCGGCTGCTGATGGGAACGGGGCCTGCTCACGACCCCGCCAGAGCTCGTAGTAGCACCAGATGACCTCGCCGACCGTCCACGCCCCGAGACCGAGGCCCATGGCCAGCCAACTGCGGCGCTGGCGGCCGCGCCCTTTCTGCGCTGCCCACAGCGAGCAGACGCTCGCGGACGCTGCGAAGATCAGCAGGCCCAGATCGTCGACGGCCCGGGTGGCGAAAGCTCCGGCCCATTGGTTGCCCAGCCACAGCCCGAACACGAGCATGGGCACGGCTAACCCCGCCGCGACGTACCACAAGCGACGCCTTCGCATTTGCGGCCTCCTCGGCCTTATCGGCGGCTCGGAGCACAAACTGAGCGACTGCGACGAGCGACCCTGCTCACGCGGGCGACCTCCCCGGCGACCGCGTGCTGCAGCGGGGCGCTGGCCTCCGAGCACCCTTCGACGAGCTCGAGTCGCAGACGCAGACGGCCGGCGGCATTCGGGTGAACGCCGCGACCGGGGGGTGCTGCGAGGAGCACGATTACTACCAGGGTTGGCCGCAGCTGTCGCGCGACATCCACCCTGTCCGAGTTGAGCGCCGCGGCGAAGCGGCCGCGACTCGGGCCCGATTTGCTGCTGGACCGAGTGAATCGACAGCGGCGCGGAAGCAACCCACAGCTTCGCACGTTGTGAGACGTGAGGACGTTTGCACAAGATCGCTCGATGGGAAGCTGGGGAACATGAAGACTCTGTACACAGCCGAGGCAGTCGTTGAAGGGGGACGGGAAGGGCACGGTCGAACATCGGACGGTCGGCTCGACGTCGAGCTGTCCATCCCGGAAGGTTTGGGCGGCCAGGGTGGCACCGGGACCAATCCGGAGCAACTATTTGCTGTTGGCTATGCCGCCTGCTTCCAGTCCGCGCTGCTGAACGTCGCCAGCGGACGCAAGCTCGACGCCTCCGATTCACGCATCGCGTCACGAGTGGGGCTGGGACCGACCGGGCACGGTGGGATGGGCTTGACCGTTGCCCTCGACCTACACGCACCAAAGCTGTCGCCAGCTGAGGCGGCCGGCCTGATGGAGCGGGCGCACGAGCTGTGTCCCTATTCGAACGCAACCCGGGGCAACATCGATGTGACGTTGACCGTGGATGGAGTGTCACTCGAGGTCGCACGGGCTGGGTGACCCTGAGGGCGTGACACCGGCACCCTTCAAGTGTTGGGTGGCCGGAGCTGGTCCGGGTCAAGGCGGACGGCCGCGACGGGCCGGTGATGGTTTATGGCGCTCCCCGATGAGTCGGTCCGACACTTGATTATTTGTTGCTCAACCCGTACTGGCCTGCCTGAGTGCGCTCGTTAGTTGTCGCAGCCGCGCTCCGTGGTTGCACGGCTAACTCCGTTCGTGCCGATCAGGTCCGTCCGTTTCAGCGCCCGCCGGCGAGTGATGATTCCCCCGCTGGCAGAACGGCCGATGCGTTCAGGACTGATCGGGATGCGCACCGGCGTCACAGCATCGGTGAGACCTCGTTGTTGAAGAAGTCTTTGATGCCAGCAGCGATCTCGTCGAGGTTGTCTTCCACCGCGAAGTGGCCCGAGTCGAGTCGGACCATGTGGGCAGCGGGAAGGTCGCGGAGGTAGGCCTCGCCGCCGGCGGGGGTGAAGAAAATATCGCCCTGACCCCAGAAGATGAGCGTCTTGGGCTGGGTGGTGCGCAGTCGCTCCTGCCAGGCGGGATAGAGAGCCGCGTTGGTCCGGTAGTCGTAGAAGAGGTCGAGCTGGACTCGGTGTGCGTTGGGCCGGGCTAGGAAGAAGAGGTCCATGTTCCAGTTGTCGGGGCTGACCTGGTCAGGCTCGGGATGCCCGGTTAGGTAGATGGCTTTCACGGTGTCGCGTTCGAGGAAGGCTTC
This sequence comes from Frankiales bacterium, assembly GCA_025963265.1. Classification (GTDB taxonomy): domain Bacteria; phylum Actinomycetota; class Actinomycetes; order Mycobacteriales; family Jatrophihabitantaceae; genus Jatrophihabitans_A. Next base: position 3,327 of record JAOPUY010000194.1, read on the forward strand.
AAGCGGGGCCTCGGTCTCGGCGTTGCGGTTGGCCCACAGCACATGGCGGATGCCGTCCCACGCCTCGGTGAAGCCTTCTTCGTAGGTGTTTGCGTTCTGGATGACTTGCCAGCCCAGCCAGTCTGGGTGGCGCTCGATGAGGCGGTTACCGATTGGGCCGCCGTAGTCCTGCATGTAGATGCCCATCGGGCCGGTGAAGCCGATCTGAAGCATGGCGTGCTCGACGATGTCGGCGAGGTGGTCGAAGGTGTAGTCCCACGTGGCAGGGTCGGGCATGTCGGTGTTGCCGAAGCCGGGGTAGTCGAAGGAGATCACGCGGAACTGGTCGGCCAACGCCGGCATTAGGTTGCGCCACTGATGGGAGGAGGACGGGAATCCTCCGAGCAGCAGCAGCCGCGGTGACGCAGGGTCGCCAGCCTGACGATAGAACACGGAAAGGCCGTCGACCTCAACGGTGTGGAACGTGGTCATTGTCTAGCCGCCTCTACTCCAGACTGGGATGGTCATCCCAGAAGCTACGACATCGTTGGAGGCACGGTCAATACCTAGCGTGGGGACCTGGGCGCGGCGAGTGGCGGCGAACTCCCCGGGTTAACGTGGTGGGGTGACGTCAACTGCGGTTCGGACCTACTCGGCGCTGGCGCAACGAGGCCCCGTGCTGGCCACGGTGATCGACAAGTATGGCCGGCCAAACCCGTTCGAATGGCACGACGGAGGCCGAACCGGCAACAGCCAGTTCGCGGCGATGCTGTTGCACATCGTCGGACAGCAGATCTCAGCCGTCGCCGCGTTCACCGTCTTCGACCGCATCACCGCCCGTATGGGCGGTGCGGTGCCGACCCCGCAGCTGATCGCTGGACTCGGAGCGGATGCGCTGCGCCGCTGCGGCTTGTCACGGGCTCGGGCTGGCTATGCGGTCGCGTTGGCCGACGCTCAGTTGTCCGGAACGCTGGACATCGAGCATCTCGACACGATCAGCGACGACGAGGTGATCACGCGGCTCACCGCGGTGTCCGGTATTGGGCTGTGGTCCGCGCAGACGTTCTTGATCCACAATCTCGCGCGCCCCGACGTGATGCCCGAGGGCGACGGGGGAGTCCGTCGCGCAGTGAAGGACCTGTGGGCTCTGGATCGCCTACCGTCGCCCGTCAGCGTCCGTCAGCGAGCCATGGATTGGGCGCCCTACCGGTCCTACGCCGCGGCGCTGTTGTGGCGGTCCCTGCGACCGCTCGGCGAGCTGTCCGACCCGAAGGAGCGTGCCTTGCACCAGCGGGCCCGAGCGGGCAAAGTGGGTGGTGCGTCCCACTAGCGGCGACGCAGCCTGGTTTGATCGGCAGATGAGGAGTTTCCAGTGTTCTCGGTGCTGTTTGAAGTGCACCCTCGCGGTGACCAGTGGGACTCATACCTGGAGTACGCGAAGATGCTGCGTCCGGAGCTAGAGCAGATCGACGGCTTCGTAGACAACATCCGCTACGGCAGTTTGACCAGGGACGGGTGGATTTTGTCCCTGTCCGGGTGGCAAGAGGAGAAGGCGCTGGTCCGATGGCGCACCCGGGTGCGGCATCACGAGATTCAGGTCAAAGGCCGCACCAAGGTCCTGTCCGATTACCACCTTCGCGTAGGCCAGATCACCGAGGACACCGAGCTTCCGGAGGGACAGGTGCTCGTGGAGCAACGACTGGACGAGACCGAGGTCGGCGAGGGAACCACCGTGACCCTGCTCGACGCTCATCGAGACCCCGCCGAGGTGGAGGCCGCTTCGGCAGAAGATGTCGCTGGTTGGCTGGGGCTCGACGCTGAGGCACCCGGTCTGTTGTCGTGGGATGTGTTCAACGCAGTTCTGCGGCCAGGCGACGTCATCGCCATGCTGTCGTGGCGCGCGCACACGGACGCCGACGCTTTCCGCGCGGGGCCGGGAGCGCCCAATGGTGTGCGCCTACGCCAGATCCGGGTCGTACGCGACTACGGGATGTATGACCGACGGGAGAACCCGCAGTACTACCCCGACATCGCGCGAGCCTGAGGTCGCGGCCTTCCCGATCAGCCGCGCCTGAGCGGACGCGATCGGCACCGTTCGAGGCGCCGATCGAGATCGCCAAGGGGCAACGCCCTGGGGCGCTGGCGAAGTCCGCCTCGAGGATGATGATGGTCGATCAATGACAGGCAGCCGGATGCGGCATGCGGGCTGGGACGATATCGCTGGCGGCGTGACGGTGGCGCTGCCTGAGGGTCAGACCACCGAGGGCGCCAGCCAGCCCGAGGGCGATCGCACAGATCACGCAGATGTGCTGGTAGCCGCCTCTCAGCCCGGCCGCGTCGGAATACGATGACCCGCTGAGGCCGACCAATGCGGGAAGCGCGGCCACCCACAGCAGCGCTGCAGTTCGTCCGACTGCGTTATTCACGCCTGATGCGAGGCCCGCGTGGTCGGGCGGGACAGAGGACAAGGCCGTCGCACTGAGCGGCGCGACCATTATCGCAATGCCGACGCCGAAAATGCATTCGAGTGGAATGACCGTCGTCCAGTAGCCGGTGTTTGCGGAGATGCGGGCTGCCATCAATGCGGCAGCCGCACACAAGAGGGGACCCACAGTCATCTGAAGTCGGGGGCCAATTCGGGCCGAGAGCTTGCCGCTAGGCCCTGACAACAGCAATCCGATGAGCGTTATTGGGAGCAGGGTCGAGCCCGCAAGGATGGGGCTGTAGCCCGAGATCGTCTCCAGAGCGACGGTAAAGATAAACGAGAACGCCGCGAACGCGCCGTACGCGAAGAAGGTCACCATGTTCGATGCGATGAACGGTGCCGATCGAAAGATCGCTGCAGGGAGCATGGGGGCCTTGGTATGCCGCTCGAAGCGAATCAGGGCGACTGCG
>JAOPUY010000627.1 GCA_025963265.1 Frankiales bacterium
GAGGTACTGCGGCCTCGCGGGGTATGGGCCAAGCATATTGCTGTGCTCCGGGCGCAGCCAGAGCTGGGCATGCCTCTTCTCAATCCGTTGAACCGTGAGCGCGAAAAATACGTCCAGGACTCGGTCGCCAATTGGCTGAATGACGCAGCCAAAGATCATCCAGCTTGGGTACTTGCCGTATGCGAACGTTGGCTGACTGAATGCGGTGGAGATTTGGCAACCCGGCGCATCTGCACGCGGGCCCGACGTTCACTGAAATGAAACTGTCCAGAACGAGGCTTCGACCATGAGCGACAAGCTTAGCCGTAAGACGATCTTCAATCTGATGCCCGGCCTACTTATGCGCGAGATCGTCGTGCGCAAACTTGGCCGCCTCGACCTTGACTTTCCAGGGATTCGCTTCAAGATTGCTTCATCCTCAGCGGAGATAGCCAAGGCAATCAATCTCGTTGACGATTGTTATGTTGCTCGGGGCATTCTTGACCGTGAACAAAAGCAGATTTCGACGCACATACTTCTACCGACCACTACCGTGTTCGTCGCGTTGCGCGATGACGAGGTCATAGGAACGGTATCTCTCATTGAAGAATCACCGCTTGGCTTTCCGATGGAGGAGGTTCACCCGGAGGTGCAGCAATTCCGTAGCGACCTCCGGCGCAGTGCGGAGGTGGGCGGCTTGGCGACAGTCGCTCGCTATCGTAAAAGCGGCCTCTCGATCATGCTTTACAACATGCTGTATCGGTGGGCGCGGTATTATCGAAACATCGAAGATCTTATTATCGCCGTTCATCCTTCCTCAGAGGGATTTTATTCCAATGTTCTTCTGTTCGAAAAAATAGGATCCATCCGGGAATACAAAAAACTACGCGGTGCGGAGTCGGTACCCCTACACCTCGATATCCCTGGTGTATTGGCACGGTTTAAAAGCATGTACGAAAAGATCAAGCTTCAGCGATGCTACTACGATAATTTGTATTCGTTTTTTTGCGATCCACGCGAAGAAATTTTCGATTTTAGCGAACATCCGGATTATCGTCCACGGCATACCAGGGGTGGGTGCCTTAACTCTGATCAAATTTCCAGTTTGCTCAAGGAGTTTCGCATTCATATTGGCGATCTACCGGAAATCGATCGCAACACACTTGCAAAATATTATCCGAGTCTTGCCTGAGGGGCTGATATGTCTTTGCTTAACGCCATTTGCCGAGAAACATTTTCAAGGACCACGTTCGCAAGAATACCGGAGCCTGCGCTGGTTATGAGCGGGGACGAAACGGTGCGTGATTACACTGGTTGTGGCGAAGCCGGCGGCGCACTCTACGGCCCCTATCTCTACAACGCAATGCAAATTGCCGCTCGTATTCGTCCGGGAGCGAGGGTTGTCGACCTTGGGTGCGGTTCTGGACAGTTGCTCAATCTCGTCGCCGGCTGGAATCCGGATGCATGCTTCACTGGCGTCGATCTCTCCCAGGATATGTTGTCTGAAGCGCGGTCGCGCGCTTCAGCCGGCAGGCTCGCAAACGTGACCTACGTGAACGGCGACTTTTCTGGGCTGAAAGGATTTGAATCTTGCGCCTACGACGCGGTGATTTCATCAATGGCTTTGCATCATCTGCCCGACGAAGCGGCCTTAGCGCGGACGTTCCGTTCAGTTGACCGGGTACTGAAGCCCGGCGGAGCGGTGTATCTAATGGATTTCGGTCGATTGCGTAGCGTCGATGCCGTCAAAATTTTCGTTAGCAAAGTACGGCGGAGCGAGACGGAGATGCTCGCCATGGACTATCACGCTAGTTTGCTTGCAGCATTTAGTCATGCTGATTTTTCCCGGGAGGCATTTCGGTTTCGCCCGAACGAGACGACTCTCTATCGAACCGCAATTTCTCCTCTGGTGGTAGTTGTCGCAACCCGTCCTACAGAAGGGTTACCGGCTAGCACGCAGGTCCGGTTTCGGGAGGCGTTCGCGCGGCTATCACCCCAGCGCAAGGCGGAGTTTCGTCAACTCAAGTGGTTTCTGCGTTTTGGCGGATTGTCGATATCCACTTAAGGATGTGAACTTTGACCTACCCGATTCCTAACACGGCGTTGCGCGATCGACTGCAAGCGGCGGTCGCACGGTGGCGCGAAATGCTTTTACCAATGTACGTTCTGACCGGCGATGCAGCAGACGTGGTGATGGCAGATACCGACTGGCACGCGCGGCGTGACTACATAGTTCTGAAGCCGGCGAATCGCAACGAAGTTCGAATCGCGTTGGCAATTGCTGCTGAGATGCGGGTTCCGGTGCATCCGGTGAGCACTGGACGCAATTGGGGTTATGGCAGCGGTCATCCACCAGAACGAGGTACACAGGTGATTCTGCATCTCGCTCGTCTCGATCGCATCGTCGACTTCGACTCGCAGAAGGGGCTTGTCACATTGGAACCTGGCGTTACGCAAGGAATGCTCGCGAAATTTCTGGAATGCAATGGTGCGAGATTCATGACACCCACGACAGGGGCTGGCCCTAGTTGCAGTCTTATCGGAAATGCGCTCGAACGCGGCTACGGCCTTACGCCATGCGCCGACCACTTCGCCGCGGTGATGGGTATTGAGGCAGTGTTACCGGACGGACAGATTTATCGTTCACCTTTAGCGACGTGGGGCGACGACGTGGCGCCCCTCGGTCACTATAAATGGGGCTGCGGCCCGTATCTCGACGGACTGTTTTCGCAGGGAGCGTTTGGGGTCGTCACTCGGATGACGCTCGCGTTGGCGCGGCGCCCCGCGCGAGTTGAGTCGTTTTATTTCTGGATCGGCCAGGACGACGGTCTCGAGGCCGCGGTCGATCGTATCCAGGATTTGCTTGCTAGTGCAGGTGGGCCGATCGGCGGCATCAATCTCGTCAGCGCTGAGCGCCTCAATCTGATGGTCAAGCAAGGCTCAAAATTACCGCGTGCAGCCTGGATTGGGACCGGCGCCCTGTATGGCGATCGTAGTCAGGTGCTTGCAACGCGCAAGTCGATCACCTCACGGCTGGGGCCGGTTTCAAAGAAGATTATGTTTCTCAATCGGGCCCGGCTGAGGTTGGCTGAGCGACTTGAGCATTTTGCCTCGTCATTTGGCCTTGCTCCGTCGTTGAGGCAACTCGTGCGTTCAACCGCTGAAATTCTCGGCGTACTTGAGGGCAAGCCGTCAGAATTCGCGTTGCCGCTCGCGTACGCCGCGCGCATGGAAGTACCGGCGCACGATCTCGATCCGGCGCGTGACGGCTGCGGCTTGCTTTGGTACGCCCCTGTCGTTCCCTTGGATGGCCCAGCAGCGCGTCGTTATTACAGGCTAGCCGTACGTATCTGTTCACGCTATGGATTCAAACCTGCAGTTACCTTCAGTTCCCTCTCGCCTATCGCCTTCGACAGTACGCTGCCATTGATATTTGAGCCGACGCAGGAAGGCAGCTCTCGCGCACACACCTGCATGAAAGAACTGATTCAACAGGGTAAGGAGGAAGGCTTTTTCCCCTATCGTTATGGCGCGGCATCGATGGCCGAGGCGGTGTCATCGCCCGACGTGTTCTGGCGACTGGCGACAGACCTGAAGCGAACTGTCGACCCGAACGGAATCATTTCCCCGGGCCGATATCACCGGTCTTGATTGACGTTGAGGTAACTATAAATGACTAAGTTGGTAATCATCGGCTCAGGCCTGGCTGGAAAGCTCGCCGCGCTTTACTTCTCACGCTATATCGAGGACATCGAGTTGGTCGTGATTGACCCGCGCAAAGACAATCTACCGATCGTAGGCGAATCGACGGTCGAAATAACGGCGCAGTTTCTGAAGTCGCTTGATCTCTCCAGACATCTGGAGGAGGAGCACTATCACAAATATGGACTAACCTATTACTTTCGTACCGATGGCGACGAGGACGGTTACGATTACGTGCTGCATGAGGCTCCGGGCGTTATACGTCTACCGGCCTACAATCTGAACCGCTGGAAGTTCGACCGCGAACTGACGCGCCGACTTGAGGGGCGCATCGTCGACGTTCATGGAAAGGTCTCGGATATTGCCATTGCTCCGAAAGCAAGCGGCAGGCGGCACTGGTTGAAGGTCATGCAAGACGACGGCAGCGAAATGACGCTGGAAGCCGATTACGTCGTAGATACAAGTGGCCGGTCACGGTTCCTCGCCAATAAGCTCTCCTTGAAAAAAGCGCCCGCCTATCAACGTTCGTCCTATTGGCTTCGCCTTGAAGATTTCGATCGTGAAATCCTTACCTCGCTCAACGCGCGCAAGATCCGGCATCACTGCTTCGACTCATACTACGTGACCCATCATTTCTATGGACACGGATATTGGATTTGGATCATTCCGATGCGTTCGGAAAACAGCAAGGATCTTCTCAGCTTCGGTTACACGTATCGGCCCGAGATTTGCGGCGAGAAAGTCATGTCGTTCGATCGGCTCTGCGAGATTCTTAAACGTGACCATCCCCCGCTAGAAGCGTTTATCCGAAGTGGTAAGGTGATCGACGAGACGCGTTACTACAATTACATGTATGAAAGCGAGAAATACTATTCTTTGGATGGGTGGTTTCTTCTCGGTGACGCTGCTTTTACATTCGATCCTGCCAATAGCGCCGGGATTGCGTATCTCAGTCACCAGATTCCCCAGATTGCATCGTTCATCCTGAAGGATCGTGTCGGCATGCTGACCGAAGGATACGTCGCGTCACTGGAAATGCATTTGCGTGCCCAACTTGCTCTTCAGGACACTTGGAGTTGCTGGTACACGTTCATGAAATCGCCAATCAAGATGGCGTGGACGTTACTGCTCGCCAATATGGGCTATTTCCACATCGTCGTACCGAACTACCTGTCCGGAGTCTTCCTCAATGGGGCCGTGTCGCGCCAATTCGCCAAGCTGGTGCCACGACATGAGCCGTCGAGTCAGCCGGCCGCCTATCCGTTCGCCAGTCTGCTCGACGAACTCGAGGCAACGACGGACCGAAAACGAGTATCGAGGATGATCCCGGCGCTTTATGAATATACCGTGCCCTTTTCCTACTATCGGCCCGATGGCGTGAATCGCAGTCGGCTCGCGGCGCGGTACTTCTTTAAACGTGCGGGGCTGCGATTGAAAGCCATGGCGATGCTGAATTGGCGCCCGTCGTTGCGTCATCTGCGCCTCTTTATGCGTCACGGTTTCGGCTCGGTGGGCGACTATCTTCAGGGCACCTTTCTGTCAGTGTTTCCGTCGGCTTACGCGCGCAATGAGCGAGCCGGTGGGGAAGATAGATCACCGTTCGTACCGCCGCACCGGTTTCTCGGTCTTGATCGGCACGACGCTGAAGATGGCACGCGTCCTATGACGAAGGACGCATCGACGACACCTATGCTGCCAAGGGACGTGACGTGAGCGTAATAAGTGTTGGGTCCGATCTTGAGCATTTGCCGGCGGTGGCGCTTGCTCACGCAATTCGCAGTGGTTCTGTTCAGAGTACGCAGCTAGTCGAGAAGTCTCTCTCTCAGTTGAATGGGTTGGGGCGTCGCCTTGGCGCCGTTGCCGCGATCCGTTGGTCGGCCAGAGAAGAGGCCGCAGCGGTTGATCGACTTGTGGCCGAAGGGCAGGCTGCAGCAGAAAGCTCGACCCCCTTCCTCGGTGTGCCATGTAGCGTCAAAGAGGGGTTGAAGGTCGCGGGGGCACCGTGGCGGATGGGCAGTCGGCTCAACCTTAATCGCGTAGCGGGAGAGGACGGCAGCGTCGTTGCTCGTTTGAGGCGTGCAGGCGCCATCATCACCGGGCTCGGTTCGATGGCGGAAATGGCCCTCTGGCCAGAAACAGTCAATCGGATCGAGGGGGTGGCGCGCCATCCGCATGATCTGCGCCGCACGCCTGGCGGCAGCAGTGGAGGTGATGCCGCGTTGACCGCAGCACGGTGCGTCCCGTTCGCCATCGGTGCTGACGGTGGCGGCTCTGTACGCATTCCCGCCGCGTACTGCGGGCTCTTTGGTCACAAACCCTCTGCAGGACTTGTACCGCTGACCGGACATGTTCCGCTCGACGGTGTGGCTTGTGACACCGACGCGGCGCAGAGCCTTGCATGGTTCTTCGCCCCCGGCCCGATTTGCCGCCATGCTGACGATCTGTGGCCGTTGTTGAAAGTGATGGCCGGCCCAGATGGGTGTCAGCGCGGCATCGGGGTGCGTACATTGGCTGAAACCGCCGACTTTGACCCGGCTGGCCGAACCATACTGATGCGGGCCCGACCTAAGGTGGCGCTGGCAGAGGTCGTTTCGGCCGAGCAGAGCGAGGCGGTCGAGGCTGCTGCCATGTCGCTTGCAAAACGCGGAGGGCTCGTCCGGCAGTTGCCCGACACGTTCCTGACTCATGCGTTCGGCATCTGGTCCGGTACGCTGCGCGCGTCGAGTGATCTGCGTCTCGGCGAGATGCTCGGGGGCGGCTCGTCGCTGCAACTCGGGCGGGAAATGCTACGTAGGATCGGCGGTGCACCGATGCACACGCTGCCGTCATTGATGCTGGCGACCCTTGACCGCGTCGCCCCGATGCGACGACGAGCGGCCGAACGCTATTGCCGCCTTGGCGCCGAGTTGGCAGCCGAATTGACCGCGTTGCTCGGCGATGGCGGAGTCCTTTTGCTGCCGCCCGTCCCGGGCGTTGCGCCCCGCCACGGGCACGCGTTGCTACGTCCTTTCAACATTGCCTATACCGCGCTGTTCAATGCTCTTGGACTGCCGGCTACGGTCGCGCCTGTCTCGCTCGGCAGGTGCGGCCTGCCGCTCGGCGTCCAGATCGTGTCAGCGATCGGAAACGATAGCTTAACCATCGGCGCCGCTGTGGCGATCGCCGATTCTCACTCAATGTCCATATTTTATAAGGGATGCCATGTCTGAATTACTGATATTGAAAGCAAGTCCACGCGGGGCGGAATCGATCACTGGAGCACTTGCTGAAAGCTTTGCTGCGAAATGGCTCGAGGCTAATCCCGACGCTATCGTAAACTGCCGAGACCTTGGTCCAGATAAGGTAGCCGGCCCGGACCAGGCATGGATTAGTGCCAACATGACCTCACCTGATGCTCGCAACGAGGACCAGCGTCAGCTTTTGGAGCAGTCCGATGGTTTCATTGAAGAGTTGCATCGTGCGACCCACATAGTCGTGGCATCGCCAATGTACAATTTTTCGATGCCGTGGAACCTCAAGGCCTATGTCGACAATATCGTTCGCATCGACAAAACCTTCTCTTTCTCTCCCGAAGCAGGCTTTGGCCCATTGGTCTCCGGCGACAAAAAGCTGTTGCTTATCTGGTCTGGCGCCGGCGATTACTCGCCAGGAACTGCGTTGGCGGCATTCGATTTCCTAACACCGTATATTCGCGGGGTCTTCGCGTTCCTTGGTGTGACGAACTTTTCTGAAATTGCCGCAGGTAATCAATTTGCATCGCCGGATGTCGCTGCGGCCGCCGTGGCAACTTCTCGCATGAAACTTTCACTACTAAGCCCGGCTTGGTAACTCCACCTTTTCATCGGACTTCTTGAAGGCGACGCGAGTCGCCCTCCAACCGCCATCTCTGTTTTTCGATTTCGGAGAGCGCCACGTTTATCAACGAGCAATTACGCCTAATGAGCATTAAGCATACCGAAGAGATTCTCACCTCCGTACTTTTGCAACTAATTGTTATTTTGCCCGCGGCACGTGTGATGGGCAACTTGGCGCACAAAGCCGGTCAAGCTCGTGCGGTAGGCGAGATCGTGGCAGGACTGATGTTGGGGCCTTCGTTGTTCGGCTATTTCATGCCTGGAATTTCATCAGCGTTATTCACTGTGCACACCGGCATGCCGATGCAGGTTCTCAGTCAAATTGGGCTTATTTTGCTGATGTTTCAGATTGGCTGCGACTTTGAATTTGACCATCTCAAACGGAAGCGCAACCGGCGAGCTGTTGTGCTTATAGCTTTCAGCAGCGTTGTGTTGCCGTTGTGCGTGGGCTTTGCCATCGGCTGGTTCAGCCAACCAACCCTGGCGCCCGAAGTCGATCCGATAGTTTATTCGCTCTTCGTCAGTATTGCTCTTGCTATCACCGCGGTTCCGGTCCTGGGCCGGATTCTGCGAGAATTTGATCTGACCCGTAGCGAAGTAGGTGTCGTTGCGATATCGGCTGCGGCAATTAATGACGCTATCGGCTGGGTCCTGTTGGCAGTGGTCACGGCGATTGCATCGTCGGGGTTTTCCTGGAGTTCGCTCGCGCTTCAAATTACCGGTCTTGCTGTGTTCGGTCTGTTCCTCGCTCTGATCGGTTCACGGCTTGTAGGCTGGATGCACCGGGCAATGCCGATGGTCGATGATGTACTGCCGCCGACAATGATGGTGATCGTGTTGGTTGCGATCTTCGCTAGCGGTATTGTTACCGAGAAGCTTGGGATCTTTACGATTTTTGGTGGATTCGTCTTCGGCTTGCTGTTTCATCGGTACCCGCGCTTTGTTGCTGCGTGGCAATCGCAGGTCGGTCGGTTCGTCCTGGTGTTTTTTCTGCCGATATTTTTCACCTATACGGGTTTGCGGACCAATATCCTGGGGCTCTCCACGCCCACCGACTGGATATGGGGCGTGGTGATCTTTGCCGGTGCCACGATGGCGAAAGTGGTGCCAGTCTATTTCTCGGCAAAAATGACAGGGTTCTCCAATTCCCAGTCGGGCATGCTGGGGATTCTTATGAACACGCGAGCGCTGATGGAGCTGATCGTCCTGAACGTTGGCTATTCTCTCGGGTTTATTCCGCAGAACGTCTTTACGATGTTGGTGTTGATGGCGATTGGAACAACTATTCTTACCGGTCCAGTACTGCGAGTCCTCCTAAAGGCCGCTGGGTTACGCGTCGATCGTTTTCGCGAAGCGTGACGCTGACGTTGCGACGGAAGCTTGCCTCTGTAAGTACCCGCTACCGCACACCAGCGCGGCAGCGGCCTTGTTGGCAATTCCAGGCTCAACACCGCCGTCTACAGAACCTAAACAATGAACGGAAACTCCGCCTCAGGCAGCGGATCGCCGGAAGCGAGCCGGCCAACCAGCTCAGGATAGGGCGGAGACGTCTCACCGCCCCGGTCCACGTAGTGCGCGCCATCGCCGAGC
>JAOPUY010000616.1 GCA_025963265.1 Frankiales bacterium
TGGCGGGACTGTTGGCGGTGGTGAGGTCGCCGAACTTCTGGCTGATCATGTTGTCGAGGGCGCCGGCGCGGTGCATTTGAGAGACCAGATTCGGGTCGATGCCCTCGCCCAGCCTGGTGAGGCGGGCGAACTCCTCGATCCGGGCGGCCGCGGCGACGGTCGTGCCGCCCTTGGCGGCCTTGGCCGCGTTGTCTGCGATCTCGGTGACGTCGACGGAGCGGCCGGCGCGGCTCAGGTCGGCCAAGGCCGAGGCCTCGCCGGCGAAGGGGATGGCGAGCGAGACGACGTTCACCCCGGTCTTGCCGCTCGCCCGTGCCGGATCTGTCGCCCACTCGTCCCAGTCGACGGTCGATTTGATCATCGCCCAGTTCGCGGCCAGCGCTGGCAGCGGGCCGTGCAGGCCGGTCATGGTCGCGACGCCGTCCCAGGTCTGCGTGAAGCGGTCCCAGCCCAGAACCGGCGTCAACGAGGCCAGCCCCTCGCCCATGCCGACCACCGCCGACCACTGGCCGCGGGCCACGTCGAGCTTGCCGTCCCAGTCCGCGACCGGGTTGAACACCGACAGCGCCCCCTCCACGGAGCCCAGCCAGGACTTACGGGTCTTCGCCGGGTCGCCCCACGGCGTCGCGGCGTTCTTCGGGATGGCGTCGACGCCGTAGGATCGGGCGTCCCTGGCCGGGTCGCCTCCGGCGTGGAACGCCGCGCCGCCGATCAGCCGCTCGATGGCGTTGGCGCAGTCCCGCTCGGCCGCCTCATACGCTGCCACCGCCTGGTCCACCGCCCACAGGTAGCCGTTATTCTCCGCCACCAGCGTCGAGTGGTGGTCCCAATGCTCAACCGAACGCAGCCGGCGCCGGAAGTCTTGGGCCTGGAACTGCAGGTCTTGCAGCTTGGCGGCCAGCGGGCCGGCCTCCTGCGCGAAGCGCTCCAAGGCCGCGGCCGCCGCCTCGACGTTGTCGGCGACCGTGCCGGCCAGCGTCCGCACCGGGTCCATCACCGCCAGCAGCTGGCCCGCCTCCGGGGCGGAGTACACCGACCCGAGCCGCTGCCAGCCGGCGCGGATATCCACCCCGGCCAGTCGCATTTTGCCGGCGTCGGCGCGCAGCCACCACGCCGCGTTCTGCAGCCAGCTCGCCGACAGCTTCGGCGTCGGGATCTGCTCGGGGTCGATCGGCGCGACCATCAGTATCCCCAACGGCGGCGGCTGTCGCCGACCGAACCGCTCGGTAGGAGGACGCCCGCGGCGACAGCCGCCGCTCGCTGAGCGTTCTCCGCCATCCGATCATCGCCCTCGAGGTAGGCGTTGGTCGCCGCCACGGCGCCGTTCTCCGCGGACTGGACAAGGTCACCGAGCCGACCCAACGCCCGGGCCTGAGCCGTCGCGAACTCGGTCAGCGACGTGATGATGACCGTGCTCGCGGTGGCGTTGGCGGCGGACTCGATATCGGTGCCGAACGACTTGGCAGCCGCCGCGAGATCCTCGGCGTGTACGCCAACTTGGCTTAAGACCGCTCGGATGCCGTCGGGCTGGATGTCCCACATGGACACAGCGAAACTCCTCTCGCATCGGGTGCTCGGGCCGCTACTTGCTCGTGGATATAGCCGTCAGATCGCATATAGGCCTTGCGCAACTGCACTGCCTGATTGCGCCATTACGGGGATTAGAGCAGGGAGTCGACGCGAGCGTGGGCGGTTTCCGCGAACTTGTGGACAACCGAATTGGCCCGCAGGGACGCGGCCCGGCTGGGCCGACTACAGAGCGGGAATCCCTCGATCGGCAACGGGATTCGACAGCCCCGCGACCAGGCGGCCCGCAGTGCCTAGCTGATTGGTCGGGTCATTATGTGGTGACCCGCCGTGACCGGCCCGGTAGCTGAGTGAGAGATGAACCCGCTGGGACGACCGCGAAAGAAATTTCGGCAGCGGGTTCCTCTGTCCGTCGAGGTTGCGCGCGAACGTGAGGGACTACGGATCGCCGCGACCGGCCGTGACCATCGTCGTCACGATGTTCCACCGACTTTCACGCCTACTGGGTGTCAGTTTCTTCAGATGCTTCCTTAGGAGGACACCATGCCAAGTGCCAACCGCATGTCGACGCCGGTCGCGATGGACGAGCCGGAAATCGAAGGTCGATACGCCCCGCTGGGCGACTACACGGTGAGTTTCGAGACGTTCAAGCAGGACGTCGATCCGGGGCCGTACTTCCTCGGGCTGCCTGACAACCGGTGCCAGTGCGCCCATTGGGGGGTCGTCACGGACGGTCAGGTGACGTTCAGGTGGGCCGATCACGACGAGACTTACGCGGCCGGCGACGCCTACTACGCCCCGCCGGGGCATCTGCCGCTGGTGACCGGGGGCACCCGGATCGTGGAGTTCAGCCCGGCGGAGGGCCTCGAGGCCACCATGGCCGTCGTTAGCCAGAACCTGGCCGAGTCGCGAGGGCCGGCATGAGGGTCGGCGCGGTGGCGACGACTCGGCCAGACTCGACCGTGGCCGTGGCGAACCTAATCCGCTTCCTGGAAACAGGGTCAGCGCCCGACGGGCTGTTCGCAGCCGACGCGTTCGCCGACCTATCGCTGCCGCTGTGGCGCGTCCAAGCCGGCACCGCCGCGGAGATCCTCGCTATCCGGAAGGAGGATCACCCGTACCCGGGACAGGTGCGAGTCGAGCGGGTCGAAGCGACCGACCGTGGCTTCACGATCCAATTCGAGGAGCGCTGGGACGGCAAAGGCCAGCGCTGGTACTGCCGGGAGATGATCCGGGCCGATGTCGTGGACGGCAGCATCGCCGAGATGTCGATCTACTGCACCGGCGACTGGGACGAGGCCACCCAGCGGGAACACGCCGCCGCGGTGCGGCTGATCCGCCCCTGAGCGCGTCCCTCTTCGGACGGCTCGAATCTAGGATGAGGCGTGGTCACTCGGCGTACCGCTGATGATCTCCTCGACCGGGCCGACGCCGCCCGCGCGTCCGGTCGCGGAGAGCTCGCCGCAGGTCTGTACGACCAGGCCGTCACCGCGTTTCGCGCCCGGGACCAACTCGACGGGTGGACCCGCGCCGTGCTCGGCGCGGCGTCGGTCTACCTCTTCGGCGCCGAGCCGGGAAAGCTGCCCGCGCAGCTGTACGACGTCCTAGCACGCACCACCGATGACGCGAACCGCGCCCGCGTGGCGGCCGCGCTTGCCCGCTGCTGGGCCTACGCCGGGCAGGCCTCGCGAGCCGTGCCGTTCGCCGACGAGGCGGTGGAGCGGGCGCGGCGTGTGGATGCCCCCGACCTGCAGGCCGACTGCCTGGACGCGGCGCTGGCGGCGCATTGGGGCCCTGACGAACTCGACGTCCGCCGGTCCTTGGCCGCGCAGCTCGACGACGTCGCCGCGCACGTCCTCGATCCCGACTCGCGCCTGCAAGCTCACCTATGGGGACTGCAGCTCGCGTGCGAGACGCTTGACGTCCCCACGATGCACCGGCAGCTGCGGGCGCTTGAACTGTTAGGTGAGGAGTCGGCCCGCGCGCGGTTCTTCGCGGCCTCGCGACGGCTGATGCTTGATCTACTGCGGGGCCGCACCGACACGGCCGGGCACCTGATTGGTGTCGCCGCCGCGGCTGCCGACGAGACCTCGCTGGCCGATGCCTGGATGGTTCTCAAGGCGATGCAGTTTTACACCGCGGCCCAGGCGGGCGACACCGCTGACTGCGCCGCCGGAGCCGCGGAATGCGAGACGTTCGCGCTCGCCGAAGGAATCACCGTCGTCTCCGCGGAAGCGGCGTTCCTCTGGGTCTGCGCCGGGCGACTCGACCGAGTCCGAGCGCTTGCCGACGCCTTCCACCGTCCGGTTCTGCAGGAACTCCCCCGTGACGTGAACTGGCTGCTGACCTTGCAGTGCGTGCTCGAAGCCGCGCTCGCGACCGATGATCGCGAACTGATCCAGCAGGCCGCCGCATTGCTCGCCCCCTATGAAGGCCGCGCGGTGATCAACGCCGGCGCCGTCATGTTCCACGGCGTCACCGACGACACCCTCGCCCGAGCGGCCGCCGTTCTCGGCGACCCCGTTGCCGCTGGCCGGCTCCGATCGCGCGCACTGGTGACCTATGAGCGCCTCGGTGCCCAATGGTGGCGGGACCGGCTCATCCGCTCAAGCCCTCCCGCGACCGACGGCGCGGGTCCGGCTTCGCGCCACTGGCACCTCCATCCGATCCCCGGCGGCCTCTGGCTGGTGGGGCCAGAGGGAGCAGCGGCGCCGCTGCGGGCCCTGCGCGGCTTCGGCTACCTCCGCGAGCTGCTGGGGCGGCCGGGCAGGCCGATCGCCGCGCTGGACCTGGTCGGCGCTGGCGCCGGAGTCGTCGTTGAATCAGGATTCGGAGACGTCCTCGACCAACAGGCCCTCACCGCCTACCGGCGACGGCTGCGCGAGTTGGACGAAGACCT
>JAOPUY010000025.1 GCA_025963265.1 Frankiales bacterium
GACTGACAGACTTGCTATCGCTGATTAGGCAGCGAGAGCGAAGTCAGCGCGATTGGAATCGGCGCTTATTTTGTTTTGCATCGCTTTTTTAACGAGGTCAGCAATGCGGTCCTCGGCCCGCTTCCCCACATCGCTACGAACGAAGTCGAAACCGTTCACCCCCCTGGGTGTGCACGCCGCGACTGCGACGCCTTCCCATTCTGCCACGGGCCACCAAACGGCGGGCTGGGCAGCGGCCGAGATCGCTCCCCCGCAGAGGCGGTCCTACCGTTAAACTGCCTCGTGGCCGATACCCTCCGCGAAGTCGAGTCGAAGTTCGATGTGGCCCCGGATTTCCAGGTCGGCGACCTTTCGGCGTTAGTCGCCGTCGGAGATCGTGTCGAGGTGCTCGACTCGGAGCTGGTCAGCGTCTACTACGACACCGCCGAGCACGACCTGCTCCGCTCGCAACTCACCTTGCGCCGCCGCACCGGAACCTTCGACACCGGCTGGCAGCTGAAGGTCCCGGGCGATGGCTTCCGGACCGAGCTGCGCTGGCCACTGCCGTCTGAGCCGGGCCCGTCGGAGGCCGCGGCCGGACTGACGGCCGAGTCCGGCCACGGGCACCCGACCGGGATGCCCGAGCAGCTGCGCGCCCTGATCGCGCCGTTCAGCCACGGGAACGAGGTCCATCCGACGGTCGAGCTGAAGGTCGTCCGGATCCGCCATCGCGTGCTGTCCGAGACCGGCACCCTCCGGCTCGAGATCGCCGACGACCAGGTGTGGGCCAGCGGATTGGCCTCGCCGGCCCGCACTCGGCGCTGGCACGAGGTCGAGGTCGAGCTCGGGACCGAGGGGTCGGCCGCCGACCTCGCGGCGGCAGCGGAGCTGCTCATCCGACGCGGCGCGTTCACCTCGGCGTCGGCCTCGAAGCTGCAGCGGGCCCTGGTGGGCGTCGTGGAGCCGCTATCGGCCGCCGGCACCGCCGGCGCCGCGCTGTTGGACTACCTCAACGCTCAGTGCGACGCGATCACCGCCGGGCATTTCGCCATCGCGCTCAAACCGTTCGATCCCGATGCCAGCGCCGACCCGCACGAGGCCGTGCACCAGACCCGCGTCGCCACCCGGCGCTTGCGCGCGATGCTCAGCGTGTACGCCCCGATGTTCGTCCCGGAGCGGGCGGCGGCGCTGGAACGCGAACTGCAGTGGTTCGCCAGTGAGCTCGGCCCGGTTCGCGACCGGGAGGTGCTCCGGGCCCGGCTCTCGCGAGCGCTGGAGGAGCTGCCGGCCTTCCTGGTCGTCGGCCCGGTGCCCGCCCGCATCGACCGGATCCTGCTGACCGAGCTGATCCAGTACGCCAACCAGCTGCTGGCCACCATGCGCGGACCGCGCTATCACGACCTGTTGGACGAGCTGGTCCAGTGGCGCACGGCCCCGCCGTTCAGCCCCGAGGCCGGTCAACCGATCGAGGCCTTGGAGGACAGTCTGGAGGCCGCCGGCCAGCACCTGGCCAAGCGGATGCGGCGCGCAGCCAGCCGGCACGCGACCGATGAGACGCTGCACACCGCTCGCAAAGCCGGCAAACGCGCTCGGTACGCCTCGGAGTTGATCTCCGGGGCCCGTGGCGACCGGCGGGACAGCTTGGCCCGGACCGCGGCTGACTTGCAGACGCTGCTCGGCGAGCAGCAGGACGCGGTGGTGGCCACCGAGCTGATCCGCCGCGTGGCCGACGCGGTGGCCGACGAGGGCGGCAACGCCTTCACCTACGGAATCCTCGTCGCCGATCAACGGCGGGACGCGGCCGAGGCGGTGCAGGCCGCCCGCAAGCTGGCCAAGCGCTGGTGGCTCGACTACGTCAGCTGAGCGTCACCGACCCACAAACGCGCCGGGCAGCCGACCCACGGCCTCAGTCGGTCATGCCCTTGGCCCGCCGGCCCAAGGCGACGCTGACGTCGCGGGCCGCGTCGCGCTTGGCTAGATCCTGGCGCTTGTCGTAGGACTTCTTGCCTCGGGCCAAGGCGAGCTCGACCTTCACCTTGCCGTCGGAGAAGTACATCGACAGCGGCACCAGCGTCAGGCCGGACTCTTTGGTCTTGCCGATCAGCCGCAGAATCTCGCGCTTGTGCAGCAGCAGCTTGCGGACCCGGCGGGGCGTGTGGTTCGTCCAGGAGCCGTTGATGTACTCCGGGATGTGGATGCCGTGGAGGAAGATCTCGCCGCCGTCGATCGTCGCGAACCCGTCGACCAGGGACGCCCGGCCCATGCGCAGCGACTTGACCTCGGTGCCCATCAACACGACGCCGCACTCGAACACGTCCTCGATGCTGTAGTCGTGTCGCGCCTTCTTGTTCTGGGCGATGATCGTGCGCGGCGAGGGCGTGTTGGACGAGCGGATCACCGCTTTGCCGGAAGTGCCAGTCGACGCCATACCTACAAAAGTACCGTGAGCGGCAACTCAGAACGACCGGGCCGCGGCTACAGGCGGACGGCTAGGCGAAGGGTGGTCCACGCGGTGGCGGCGGCGAAGACGACACCGGCCACCAACCCGACGCCGCCGGCGACGATGATGTCGTTTCCGTCCAGCGGTGGCAGCACGCCGCGTGAGACCTGTTGCCCGAACACCCCGTCGAGGATGAACACCTTGCCGGCCCAGTCCATCAGGATTCCGATGATGCCGCCGGCCAGCGCGGCGATGATGGCCTCGATGATGAAGGGCAGCTGGGTCATGAGTCGGGAGGCGCCGACCAACCGCATGATCCCGGTCTCGTTGCGCCGTTGCGCCGCGGCGACCTGGATGGTGTTGGCCATCTGAATGATGGCGCAGATGCCGACCACGAAGGCGACCACCCGGGCTCCCCACTTCGCGGAGTCGAACAGGTTCAGCATCGTCTTCAAGCTGTCGTCCTGATTTTGCACGCCGTCGACGCCGACCGCCTTGCCGTACTTGCTGGCCAGCGGGACGTAACCGGACTTCAGGTCCTTCAGCTTGACCGTGAACGAGGCCGGGAACACCCCGGTGCCGGCCTCGCTGACCAGCTTGGTCCCCAGGAGCTGGGCTCCCCGCTTCTGCGCGTCGGCCTCGGAGATGTAGGAGAAGCTCTTCACCAGCGGGTCGGCGGTCAGCTCGTTGCGGAGCGCGGTGGTCTCAGCCGCCGTCGCCTTGGCCTTGCACGAGGAGCCCGGTTGCCCGACCGCCAAATCGCTGCAGAGGTAGATCGAGACGTTGATCTTGTCCTCGTAGAGGTTCTTGAACTTGTTGATCTCCTTTCCGATCAGAAAGGCGCCGCCGAGGAAGGCGAGCGAGATCCCGGTCGAGAGCACCAGGGCGATCGTCATGCTTACGTTGCGGCGAAGCCCGGTGGCTACGCCCGACATGAGGAAACTAGCGCGCATGATGTCCTAACTGGAGATGTTTTCAGCGGAAAATCTGTTCGGCGGGAGTAACCGACGAACGACGATCAGAGGTTGGGCCCGGCGTCTGGCTGCTCACCCGGCGCCGACCCCAATCGGTCAGCGACCGATGCCGTACACACCGCGGTTTTGATCGCGCACGACATGGCCGAGG
>JAOPUY010000052.1 GCA_025963265.1 Frankiales bacterium
CGGCGGAGGCCGAACTCGTCGCCAGCACGCTCGCCGGCCTTGGCGTCCGCGTGCTGGAGACCGACCTGGCCTCGCGTCGGATTCGGATCAGCGCCACCGCCGAGGTCATGAACCGCGTCTTCGGCACCGATCTCCAGCAGGCCAGCAGCGAGCGCTTCGACGGCGCTGTGGTCGAGCATCGGCACCGCACCGGTGAGCTCAGCGTCCCCGCGCCGCTGGCCGGCGTCGTCGTCGCGGTGCTGGGGCTGGATGATCGACCGCAAGCCAGAGCCCACTTCCGCGTCGCCTCGGCCGCGAGCGGCGTCAGTTACACCCCGGTGCAACTCGGCGAAATCTATGGATTCCCAGCGGCGGCGGACGGCCGCGGTCAGACGATCGCGATCATCGAGTTGGGCGGCGGATTCGCTCAGGCCGACCTCGACGCCTACTTTGGCTCACTGGGCATCTCCGGCGTGCAGGTGCGATCGGTGGGGGTCGACGGCGCGAGCAATGTCGCGGGCGGCGACCCGAGCGGCGCCGACGGCGAGGTCCTGCTCGACGTCGAGGTCATCGGCGCGCTAGCTCCGGCGGCCGACGTGGCCGTCTATTTCGCGCCCAACACCGACGCCGGCTTTCTGGACGCGGTGGCCACCGCCGCCCACGCCAGCCCGACGCCGACGTCGATGAGCATTAGTTGGGGGCAGAGCGAGGGCCAGTGGACGGCGCAGGCGCGTGCTGCGTTGGACGAGGCCCTGCTGGACGCGGTCGCCCTGGGGGTCACCGTCACGGCGGCGGCCGGAGACGGCGGCAGCGCGGACGGCGAGACCGACTCGGCCGCGCATGTCGACTTCCCCGCGGCCAGCCCCCACGCGCTGGCCTGTGGCGGCACCTCGCTGCGGGCTGATCCGACCACCCTCGCGGTGACCGCGGAGAGCGTTTGGAACGACGGCGCGTCCGGCGGCGCCACCGGCGGGGGGATCAGCACCGCCTTCGACCGCCCGAGCTGGCAAGCGAGCGTCGGGGTGAGCGCGCCGGGCGGGGCCGGCGGCCGAGGCGTGCCCGACGTCGCGGGCAACGCCGATCCCCGCACGGGCTACCAAGTCAGGATCGACGGCCAGGACACCGTCATCGGCGGCACCAGTGCGGTCGCGCCGCTGTGGGCGGCCCTGCTGGCGCGGATAGCGCAACTCGCCGGCCACCGCCTGGGCCTGGTCCAGCCGACGCTCTACGGCCAGACGGCGGCGGGCCGGGTCGCCCCCGGTTTTCGTGACATCACCACCGGTGACAACGGCGCTTTCGCCGCTGGCCCCGGCTGGGACGCGTGCACCGGGCTCGGCGTGCCGCTCGGCGCCGCGGTGCTCAGCCTGTTCACCGGCGAGGAACCACAGTGAAGAAATCGAAGCGTTGACCTAGAACCTTTGAAATAGTCGGTTAGGAGATAGTCGTTGGGAGATAGGGATGAGATAATCGTTTGAGATATACGCGTTTCCGCCGCGACTGTAAGCTGGCCGAAGGTGAGCAAGCACCAGCGCGGCAAGAGGGGTGTCACCGGATGAAGGCCCCACAGCAATGGGCTCAGCTACTCGAGTTCGCATCG
The DNA here is from genome assembly GCA_025963265.1 of Frankiales bacterium. GTDB lineage: Bacteria > Actinomycetota > Actinomycetes > Mycobacteriales > Jatrophihabitantaceae > Jatrophihabitans_A. Next base: position 1,577 of record JAOPUY010000052.1, read on the forward strand.
GGTCAGCCTGAGCGCCCGGCACTGTCGTTGTCCGACGCGCTGGCCCTCAGCTCGGATATCGGGCCGGAGGTCCTCGGCTGTAGCGTCACCGAGATGGCCGGGCCGAACTACCAGACTCCAGCCAACTCCTCGGAGCTCGCGTTGTTGCTCGACCTGGCTCAGTACGCCGCCGGCTCCGGGCCCTGCGTGGCCGCAGCGCGCGATCGGCAGCCGCAGCAGCTTGACGATCTGAACGAGGACCGGCGCTTTCCGCACTTCTCGACGGAGGCGATCCAACGCGGTGTGCAGAGTTCGTTCTCGGTGCCCTTGGCCGGAACCTTCCGTCCAGCGGCGATGAACCTCTACGCCGACCGGGCGGGCCTTTTCACCGAACCTCGGGCCCGCTCAATCGCGCTGCTGCTCGCCCGTAGCGTGTCTGTCCTGATGGGTGGCCAGCCTCGGTCTCCGGGAGCATTCGAGCGGACCGAGAGCGAGGAGCTGTGCGCGGCCCGGGCCTCGGGCGAACAGGTGGCTCGTGCGCGCGATGCCCTGGGCGAGCGCGAACATCTCGATCGGCGGGCGGCGCACCTTCGTCTCATCGAGCGGGCGCGCAACGAGCGTCGTCCGCTGTCGGTGACCGCCGCCATCACATTGTCGGAACTAGGACTGGGGGGCGACCGATGACCGACGCTCGAGCCAGCCTCGATCTGAACGAGGGATTGACCCGCTCCGGAATGACCTATTCGGAGTTGTGGCTGCGCCAGATCGCGGTAGGCGGCGTCGCCGATGAGCTTTCCGTCGAGGCCTACCTGCTCGGCTTGCTAGAACCCGATCACTACATGCACGACGTCTTGGCGCAAGCCATCAACGAATACTTCCTCGAGCACGACGTGGATGAGCCGGTCTCTTACTGGGGACCGTGACGTTTCCAGGATGTCCTTACGACATAGCCCGTTGCCCGCCTCGCGTTCGGTTCGCGTTCGCACTCGCGATGGCGGTGCCGGCGGCCGTGTCTATGATGGCCTAGCCGAACAGTGAGCGACCTCGATTCCGCGTGACGCGGCTGAGCCCCCAGCGTTCTAGTCACAGCGGACTCCGCCCTGAAGGGATCTGATCTCGTGGCGACAACCCGAACTCGTGCCAAGTCCAATGGAAAACTCGCTTACACCGTGCCTGGCCTGGACCCGAGCGACTCCGCCAAAGTCGTGGCCATCCTGCAACAGCGGTTGAACGCGCTGAACGATCTTGCCCTTACTTTGAAGCATGTTCACTGGAACGTGGTCGGGCCCAACTTCATCGCCGTCCACACGATGCTCGACCCGCAGGTGGACGGCGTGCGCTTGATGGTGGACGAGCTCGCCGAGCGGATCGCAACCTTGGGCGCCTCGCCATGCGGCACCCCGGGCGCATTGGTGGCGGCCCGCACCTGGGATGACTACAGACTCGTGCGCGAAGATGCCATTGCCCATATGGGAGCGCTGGACGTGGTCTACCAGGGCATCATCACCGACCATCGCGCCGCCATCGAGGCGACCGACGAGCCGGACCCGGTGACCCAGGATCTGTTGATCAAGCAGTCCGGCGAGCTGGAGCTGTATCACTGGTTCGTCCGGGCCCACATCGAGACCCCGTCGGGCGCGCTCGTCACGAGCGGATCGAAAACCGAGACCGCGGGCGCCGGCCGCGCTCGCGTTTCCCGCTGACCGATCTGACGAGACCGGATCGGATCTAACCCAGACCCGACCCGACCAGAACCGACCCGTGGCGGCCGGCCGATTGCCCACAGCGGCGATCAGCCGGCCGCCGCGCGGAGTTTGCTCAGCAAGGCGGGGGCGACGGCGGTCAAGAACTCGTCCTGGCTCTCGTCGCCGATCTGCACCAGGGCGACGTCGGTGAACCCGGCCTCCCAGTAGGGCCGCACCGACTCGGCCAACTCGTCGAGATCCGGCCCGCAGGCGATCGAAGCGGCCACGTCCTCGAGTCGGACGAATTGGCTGGCGGCCTCGAAGGCGGCCGGCGTCGGCAGGTTGGCGTTGACCGGCCAGCCCCCGCCGAACCACCGGAACAGCTCGTGCGCCCGGGCCGTCGCCCGGGCCTTGTCTGGGCCCCAGCAAATGGGGATCTGGCCGATCTTCCGGCTCGGCGGCAGGCCCAACGGCGACCGGGCGGCATCCCAGCCTGAGATCAGCTCGGGCTTCGGCTCGACGGCTATCAGGTGGTCGCTGACCAGCGCGAACCGCTCGATGGATTCAGGGCCGGAGACTGCGGCGGCGATCGCGATGGGCTGGCTCGGCACGTCCCACAGCTTGGCCGAGTCGGCCCGAAAGTGTTCGCCGACCCAGCTGAGCTGGTCACCGCTCTGCAGCGCGCGGATGATCTCGATCGCCTCGAGCAGCATGTCCTGCCGGACGGAGACGAGCGGCCAGCTCCGGCCGACCACGTGCTCGTTCAGGTTCTCCCCGGAGCCCAAGCCGAGGGTGAACCGGCCGTCGGAGAGCAGCCCCATCGTCGCGGCCTTTTGCGCCACCACCACCGGGTGGTAGCGCATGGTCGGGCAGGTCACGTAGGTCATCAGCTCGACTCGCTCGGTGGCCTGCGCCACCGCGCCCAGCATCGACCAGGCGTAGCCCGCGTGGCCCATGGACTCCAGCCACGGGAAGTAGTGGTCGCTGGAGACCTCGAAGTCGAAGCCCGCCTGCTCGGCGCCGACGGCGTAGCCGACGAGCTCCTTCGGCCCGCTCTGCTCGGTCATCAAGGTGTAGCCGAACCGGGTCACAATTCCGCTCCTATCTCTGACCAGCTGGCCAGCAGGTCCGCCGGGTCTTTGAACGTTTTCCAGGCGCCGGCCGCACGCAGCTCGGCCGCGCTGGTGCCGCCGGATTCCAAGCCGATGCAGGTGAGTCCGGCCTGGCCGGCCGCCTCGACGTCCCAGACGGCGTCGCCGACGAACACCGCCTGCTGCGGTTTAAGGCCGCCCTTGTCCAACGCCGCCAACACGAGATCTGGGGCGGGCTTGCTGCTGTCCCCGTCGGCCGCGCTGGTCGCGGCGTCGATCCAGGGCTCGCAGTCCAACGCGGCGCGCAGCACCGCCAGCTCTCGTTCGCCCGCGGAGCTGGCTAGCACGGTCGTGAGTTCGCTGTCGTGGCAGTGCCGCAGGAGTTGGCGGGCGCCCGGGAGCACGGTCAGGGCGGACCAATAGGTCGAGTAGAGCGCGTCATGGCTGGCCGTCAGGGCCGAGGTCAACTCGGCGTCGGAGGACCTCTCGGCCAGCAGATGGGGGATGAGGCGGTCGCTGCCCATGCCGACTGAGCGGTGGATGACCGCCATCGGGATGCTCATCCCGGCTTGGGTGAAGGCCTGCCACCAACAGACCGTGTGGAGATAGTTGGTGTCGACCAGAGTTCCGTCCACGTCGAACAAAACGCCTTGTAGCTCGGTCACGGTTGCGCCCCGCTTATAGGGATCCCCGGCGAAGGCCTTGGGTGAGATGAGGCTGCTGGCTCAGCGTGGTTTCACCCTAGCGCGATCGCCCTCGACCGCTCAGGGACTGAGCTGGTCGGCTCGGCCGTTCGCATGATCCTGAGGTACGTTCAAGGCGGCTTAGCATCCAGCCGCTCACCAGCCGCGACGGTTCACACCGACCGAGTGAGAGGAGCACCCCGATGCCCTCCCTGAACAAGCGTTCCCTGACGAGTCCCGCGCTGAAGAAGCCCGCGCTGAAGAAGCCAGCCCTGAAGAAGCCAGCCCTGAGCGGGCTGAACCCGCTGCTGGAGCGACTGATCGCCCGAATTGAAGGGGCCGCTGGGCTCGACCCGTGGGCCAAACGGGCCGCCGGCCTGCTGGCCAAGCCGCTGTCCTCGCCCGCGGTCCGCACGACGCTGAGCGGCACCCGGGTCGGGCATCCGGTGCACCCGGCCCTGGTCGCGACGCCGCTGGGCGCGTGGCTGGCCGCGGGCTATCTCGACCTGTGTGGTGGAGCAGCCAGCCGCCCGGCCGCCCGCCGCCTGATCGGATTCGGCGCGCTGTCGGTCATCCCGGCGGCGGCGACCGGCGCCAACGACTGGTCCTACACCACCGGCGCCGAACGCCGGGTCGGGTTTGTCCATGCCGCGTCGAACTACCTCAGCCTCGCTCTGTACGTCGGAAGCTGGGCCGCTCGCCGCAACGAGCGACACCGCTTGGGCCAAGGGCTGGCCGCGGCCGGACTGACCGTCGTCGGTTCCGCCGCCTGGCTGGGCGGCCATCTGGCCTACGCCCGCGGCGTGGGCGTCGACACCACCGCGTTTCAGGTCGCGCCCACCGACTGGTGTGATGTGCTGCGGCAGGAAGAACTGGCCATCGACGAGCCGAAGCTGGTCCACGCCGACGGCGTGCCCGTTCTGCTGGTCGCCACCGGCGATTCCATCCTGGCTCTGGCCGACCGCTGCACCCACCGCGGCGCGCCGCTGCATGAGGGCACCTTGCAGGACGGCTGCATCCGCTGCCCCTGGCACGCGAGCGTCTTCGACGTCCGCACCGGCCAGGTCGTCGAAGGTCCGGCCAGCCGCCCGCAGCCGGTCTATGAAGTCCGGACTCGACTGGGCTCGGTGCAGGTCCGCCGACGCGAGGACCCCGGCTCGCTGCGGACCGAACCAGTCAGCTGAACCGAACCAGTCAGCTCAGGAGCCCCGCCCTCAGGCGCCGACCGGGACGTTGCCCGGGTCGTCGGGTCCGGGCATGGGCTCGACGGGCGCCGGCGGCAGTGTCTCCGGCGTGTCGGGCGAGAGCGGCCCGGGATCGTCCGGTATCGGCTCGTCGGGGTCGATCGGCGGGTAGTTCTCGGGGTCCGGTCCTGGTTGCACCATCGATCTTGTGTACCACGCGCGAGCCCACTGGGTCAGCGAGCGCGGACGATGACCTCAGCCAGCGGCGTGCTCGGCCGTCCGATCAGCCGGGTGAGGTCCTGGGAATCGGTGTGCAGGTCGCCGCGGGCGGTGGCCTCCTCCAGGGCGGCGACGAATCCGGCCGTGCCCTCATCCAGCCCCGAGGCGATGAGGGAGGCCGTGAACTCGGCCAGGGTCAGGTCCTGGTAACTGACCGGCACGCCGGTCACCTCAGTGATGGCCGCGGCCAGTTCGGACAGCGTGAACGCCGGGGCGCCGCCTAGTTCGTAGATGGCC
>JAOPUY010000071.1 GCA_025963265.1 Frankiales bacterium
CGGTGACGGCGAAATGGACGAGCCCGAGGCTCTGGGTGCCATCGGCGTCGCCGCGCGCGAAGAGCTCGACAACCTGATCTTCGTCGTGAACTGCAACCTGCAGCGCCTCGATGGCCCGGTCCGTGGCAACGGCAAGATCATGCAGGAGCTCGAGTCCTACTTCCGCGGCGCCGGCTGGAACGTGATCAAGGTCGTCTGGGGACGCGACTGGGATCCGCTGCTCGCCCAGGACGTCGATGGCGCGTTGGTCCACCGGATGAATACGACTCCCGACGGCCAGTTCCAGACCTACTCCGTCGAGCAGGGCGCCTACATCCGCGAGAACTTCTTCGGCGGCGACCCCCGGCTGCGCAAGATCGTCGAGGACCTCTCCGACGACGACCTACGGCTGCTCTCGCGCGGCGGGCACGACTACCGCAAGGTCTACGCCGCCTTCGCCTCGGCGCGCGCGCACGTGGGTCAGCCGACCGTCATCCTGGCCCACACCATCAAGGGCTGGACGCTGGAGAGCTTCGAGGGCCGCAACGCGACCCACCAGATGAAGAAGCTGACCAAAGCCGACCTCAAGGCGTTCCGCGACCGGTTGCACCTGGAGATCCCGGACTCCGCGCTCGAGGCCGATCTGCCGCCGTATTACCACCCCGGTGAGAAGTCGGACGAGATCAGCTACATGAAGGAGCGCCGCGAGGCCCTCGGCGGCTCGCTGCCCAAGCGGGTCAACCGGGCCAAGCTGCTCACCCTGCCCGCTGGCGACGTCAGCGCCTACGCCGATCTGAAGAAGGGCTCGGGCAAGCAGTCCATCGCCACCACGCAGGTCGTCGTGCGGCTGTTCAAGGACCTCATGAAGGACCCGAACATCGGCCCCCGCTTCGTGCCGATCATCCCGGACGAGGCCCGCACCTTCGGGCTGGACGCGATCTTCCCGACGGCCAAGATCTACTCCCCGCACGGGCAGGAGTACGACGCGGTCGACCGCGACATGCTGCTGTCCTACAAGGAGTCGACCCAGGGCCAGATTCTGCACGAGGGCATCTCCGAAGCGGGCTCCACCGCCTCGCTGATCGCCGCCGGAACGTCCTACTCGACGCACGCCGAGCCGATGATCCCGTTCTACATCTTCTACTCGATGTTCGGCTTTCAGCGGACCGGCGACCAGTTCTGGCAGTTCGCCGATCAGCTGGGACGCGGCTTCGTACTGGGCGCCACCGCGGGCCGAACCACGCTGACCGGCGAAGGCCTGCAGCACGCCGACGGGCACTCGCTGCTGCTGGCCTCCACCAACCCGGCCGTCGTGGCCTATGACCCGGCCTACGCCTACGAGCTCGCGCACATCGTCGAGTCGGGGCTGGCCCGCATGTACGGCGCGACGCCGGAGCACGAGCAGGGCGAGGACGTCTTCTTCTACCTGACCATCTACAACGAGCCCATCCCGCAGCCGGCCGAGCCGGCCGACGTGGACGTGGACGGCATCCTGCGGGGCATCCACCGGATCTCCCCCGCCCTCGGCGAGGCGGGCCGGCCACGGGCCCAGGTGCTGGCCTCGGGCGTCGGCGTGCCGTGGGCGCTGAAAGCGCAGCAGTTGCTCGGCCAGGATTGGGGCGTCGACGTCGACGTGTGGTCGGTGACGTCCTGGAACGAGCTGCGACGCGACGCCTTGGCCGCCGACGAGCACAACTTCCTCAACCCGGGCGAGTCGCCGCGGACGCCCTATGTGACCGCCAAGCTCTCGGGCGCCGAGGGTCCGTTCGTCGCTGTGTCGGACTACATGCGGGCGGTGCCCGACCAGATCGCGCAGTGGGTCCCGGGTGACTGGTCCTCGCTCGGCGCGGACGGCTTCGGCTTCGCCGACACCCGCGGCGCGGCTCGGCGCTTCTTCCACATCGACGCCGAGTCGGTCGTGGTCAACGTGCTGGCCCAGTTGGCTAAGCGCGGCGAGATCAAGCCCGAGGTGCCGCGCGAGGCGCTGGAGAAGTACCGGCTGCTCGACGTGGCCGCGGCCGACGCCGGCTCCGCCGCGGGCGACTCGTAACCCCCCACCGCCCATCCATCTTTGGGAGTCCTGAAACGCCGTGAAGCCTCACGGCTAGCGACACTTCAGGACTCCCAAAGCAGGGGTGGCGGTTAGTAGCGGGCGCCGACGACCTGCGCGCCGAGGGCGCCGAGGTCAGCCAGGTCGGAATCGCTCAACGTCAGGTCGAGCGCGGCAACGTTCTGCTCGAGCCACTTGACGCGCTTGGTGCCGGGGATCGGCGCGATCGAGACTCCCAACCGCGCGCTCTGGGCCGAGACCCAGGCCAACGCGACCTGAGCCGGCGCCGCGCCTAGCCGCTCGGCGACCGACTGCACCGCGGCCACGATGGACTGGTTGGCCGCGGCGGCGTCCCCGACGAAGCGCGGGCTCCGGCGGCGGAAGTCCTTGTTGTCGAACGTCCCGGTGTCCAGCGTCCCGGTCAGGAAGCCGCGACCGAGCGGCGAGTACGGCACCATGCCGATCCCCAGCTCGGCCATGGTCGGAGCCAGCGACTCGGGATCGCGAGTCCAGAGCGAGTACTCACTCTGGACGGCGGTGATCGGATGCACGGCGTGGGCGCGGCGCAGCAGCGGCTCGTCCACCTCGGACAACCCGAGATAGCGCACCTTGCCGGCCGCCACCAACTCGGCCATCGCGCCGACCGTCTCCTCGATCTCGGCCGTCTGCGGCGGGCGGTGCAAGTAGTACAGGTCGATGTGGTCGACGCCCAGGCGCAGCAGCGAGGCGTCGCAGGCCCGCTTGACGTAGCCGGCCTCGCCGCGGATGGTCCTCGCCGAGTCGCCGCCGGTGCGGTCGATGCCGAACTTCGTGGCCAGCTCGACCTGATCGCGACGGTCGTGGATGGCCCGGCCGACCAGGACCTCGTTGTGACCGGCGCCGTAGACGTCGGCCGTGTCGAGGAAGCTCACGCCGAGCTCGATCGCCCGATGGATGGTGGCGATCGAGCTGTCCCAGTCCGTCGCGCCGTACCACTCGCTCATGCCCATGCAGCCCAGTCCCTGCGCGGAAACCTCGAGCTCACCTAGTGAAACGCGGTTGATAGTCATAACTGCAGGCTATCCCCGCGAGCACCGCGTCGGCGTCCCCCGCCCGGCCCCTGAACCTCCGAACAGACCTGAACCTGCCGACCCGCTAAGCCCCGACGGCAGCGGCCAGCGAGGTCAACACCTCGCCCAGCGGCGCGTCGAGACGGACGGTGGCCAGCGGGTCGCCGCGGGTGCTGCCTTGATTCACGATCGCCACTGGAATCCGCTCGCTCGCCGCCCGCCGCACGAACCGGAACCCGGAGGCGACGGTCAGCGATGAGCCGAGGACCAGCAGCGAGCGGGCGCCGGTGACCAGGTGATAGCAGGCGGCCACGCGGGGCGGCGGGACGCTCTCGCCGAAGAACACGACATCGGGTTTGAGCGGGCCGATGCCGCAGTTCAGGCAGCCCACCACGGTGAAATCCTCGACGAGCTCGTCCGCCAGGTCGACGTCGCCGTCCGGTTTGATCAGGTCGCTGGCGGCGAAACGACCCAGCCACTCGGCGTTCGCCGCCGTGAGCCGGGCCTCGAGCTCGACCCGCGAGGTCAGCTGGTGGCAATGCAGGCAGCGCACCCGATCCAGCGACCCGTGCAACTCGATGACCTCACGGGCGCCCGCCGCCTGGTGCAGGCCGTCCACATTCTGAGTGATGATCCCGGCCAGGAAGCCGGCCCGTTGCAGCGCGGCCACGGCAGCGTGTCCGGCGTTGGGGGCGGCCCGCGCGATGTTGCGCCAGCCCAGATGGCTGCGGGCCCAGTAGCGTCGCCGGGCCCGCTCGCTGCCGGCGAAGTCCTGAAACGTCATCGGCGTGGCCGGCCGCGCCCGGCCGCTGGGCCCGCGATAGTCGGGGATCCCCGACTCGGTCGACAGACCGGCGCCGCTGAGCACCGCCACCTCGCCATCGGCCACCATTGCCCGCAACTCGCGAAGCTGCGCGCCCGCATGGTCGACCAGCTGCCCCCGGCCGAGCCGTTCACCCGAGCCCAGTCCGCCCGAACCCAGCCCGCCCGAGCCCCGTTCACCCGAGGTCATGGTGCATCTCCCAAACCAGCACCTCAGTCGCCTCGATAGCGTCCAGGCGGACCGCCTCGGCCGCGCGCAGCCGCAGCGCGTCGCCGGCGGCCAGCCGGTCTGAGTTCGACGGATCGGTGATTCGGGCCGCCCCGCTGGCGATGAAGATGTGCAGGAAGGGCGCCGCCGGGAGCTCGAGGCGGCCGCCAGCCGGCAGCCGGGCGACGAGAAAAGCGGCGTCGGGCTGGTTCAACCGGATCGCCGGGCCGCCGCCGTGCCGCGCCAACCCGCTGGCGACCGGGACCAGCTCGCCGCCTGCCAGCTCGCGGCTGACGTCGTGCGTCTGGTAGCTCGGCGGCAACCCGGTCGTGCCGGGCAGCACCCACATCTGCACGTAGCTGCTCGGCTGCGCGGTCGGGTTCAGCTCCGAGTGCTGCACGCCGCTGCCCGCGCTCAGCCACTGAACGACGCCGGGCTGAAGCTGACCGGCGTGGCCGGCCGAATCCTGGTGGGCGAGCTCGCCCGACAGCACCCAGGTGAGGATCTCCAGGTCCCGGTGCGGATGGGTGTCAAACCCCGAGTTCGGGGCGAGCACGTCCTCGTTGTGGGCGATCAGCAGGCCGAAGTGGGTGTTGGCCGGGTCGTAGGCGTGGCCGTAGGCGAAGGAATGGGCCGAGGTCAACCAGGCGGTCCGCGTCTGCGCGCGATCGGCCGCCCGCCGGATATCCCAGGTGTCCACGAAACTGACTGTATTCGTGCCAAAGGCCAGCCGGCCGCGGGCGGCGCCTCTAGGCTGGCCCGCGTGAAGGTCACCCCGGGCGCGAGCACCATTCGTCGGATCGAGCAGTCCTCGGGCGCGCTGGCCACCCGCAGCGTGGCGCGGATGGATGAGGAGCTGGCCTGGTTCCGCCGGCTGCCCGCCGAGCAGCGGTCCTGGGTCACCCTCGTCGCGCAAGCGGGCATCGCGTCCTTCATCGAGTGGCTTCGCTCGCCCGAGGGATCGCGCCGGCTCACCGGCGAGGTCTTCGGCACCGCGCCCCGTGAGCTGACCCGGCGAGTGTCGCTGCAACAGACCGTCGAACTGGTCCAGCTGACCATCGCCGTCGTCGAGGAACAGGTGCCCAGCCTGGCCGATCCCGAGGACGAGCCGGCGGTCACCCAGGCCGCGCTGCGGTTCTCCCGCGAGCTCGCTTTCGCCGCGGCCCGGGTCTATGCCACCGCCGCCGAGACGCGCGGGGCCTGGGACGCCCGGCTGGAGGCGATGGTCATCGACAGCTTGGTCCGCGGCGTCGA
>JAOPUY010000082.1 GCA_025963265.1 Frankiales bacterium
CTCGGCTACGGCGAGGATCCGGTCACCGCGATCGAATTGCGGTCGCGGCTGCGCCCGGTTCGCCCCGACGTCGAGCTGCTCGGACTGGAGCTGGACGCGGATCGGGTGGCCACCGCCAAATCGGCCGAGGGCCCGGGTTTGCGCTTTGCCCGGGGCGGTTTCGAGCTGGCCGGTCAGCGTCCGTTGCTGGTGCGGGCGGCCAACGTGCTGCGGCAATACCCCGAGCACGCGGTCGCCGGGGCCTGGGCCACCATGCAAGCCCAACTGCAGCCGGACGGGGTGATCGTCGAGGGCACCTGCGACGAGCTCGGACGAGTGGCGAGCTGGGTGCTGATCTCGGCCACGACGCCGGTCAGCCTGACCCTCTCGGTCAAGCTCGAGACGCTGCGACGGCCCTCGGACCTCGCGCCCCGGCTGGTGAAAGCCTTGATTCACCGCAACGTCAGGGGCGAGGGCATCTACGACCTGTTGCAGGATATGGACGCGGCCTGGGACCGGCACGCGCCGTTGGCGGCCTTCGGAAATCGACAGCGCTGGCAGGCGATGGCGGCGACGCTCGCCCCGACTTGGCCCGTCCTCGATCGACCGGGGCGGCATCGGCTGGGCGAGCTGACCGTCGCCTGGACCGCGGTCGCCCCGCGCTGATCGCCGCCGCGGCCGTTGAGGATGCCGACGCGTTCGCGCTAACCTTCATCCGCCCCGCGACGGACCGTCTAAGGAGGGCGCAGCCGTGACTGATCCGGACGACCCGAACGAAGACCCGAGCAAGCCGAACCTCTCGAAGTCCCCACCGGGCGGTGCGGCCTTTCCGCCGCCGCCCCTCCCGCCGATGCCACCACCGCCGCCGCCGTCAGCCCCGCCGTCATCGCCGTACGGCTACAACCCGGGGCCGACCTCAGCCGTGCCGCCTGGGATGTACTACGACCCGGCCAGCCAGCTGACGCTGCCCGCAGGCGTCGAACTGGCCAGCTCGGGTCGGCGCATCGGCGCCTATTTCCTGGCCATTCCGTTGGCCATCGTGACGCTCGGAATCGGCTACATCGTCTGGGGCTTGATCATCTGGGGGCGCGGCCAGACGCCCGCGTTGCAGGTCCTCGGCATGCGCGTGTGGCGCCCGGACGCGAGGCAGAACGCGTCGTGGGGCTGGATGGCGTTGCGCGAACTCGCCGCCTGGATCATCGAAGGCATCTGCCTCATCATTGGCATCGTCTCGTTCTTCATGATGATCACGGGCAACCAACGCCGGACGATTCACGATCAGATCGCCGGTTCCGTGGTGCTCCGCGACCCGAACCACATCCTCGCCGGCCACTAGCGGATCAGCGGCGCTCGCCCGGCAGCGCGAGCAGCCGGGCTAACTCGGAGGGTTCAAGATCCGTGACGGTCCGCACCGCGGCCGGCGCGCCCTGACCACCCAGCCCCCGCTGCCACCAGCCGACGTCATGCCAGCTGCCGTGCTTGAAACCGACCCGGCGATACGTGCCGACTGCAGCGAACCCCATCCCCTCGTGCAGCGCGACGCTTGCCGCGTTGGGCAGCGTCACCCCGGCGAACGCCTCGCGGTAGCCCTGCGCGGCGAGCAGCCGGAGCAGCACCTCGTACAGGCTGCGGCCCACGCCTCGGCGATGCCGATCCGGTCGCACGTAAACGCTCGTCTCAGCCGACCAGGCATAGGCGGCGCGGCTGGCGAAGGGATGGGCGTAGGCGTAACCGAGCACCGTGCCCGCCTCCTCGGCCAGCAGCCAGGGGTGCGCCGGCATCGTGGCGGCGATCCGTTCGGCCATCTGCCCGGCGTCCGGCGGGGTGGTCTCAAAGGAGATGACGGTTGTCTGGACGTACGGGGCGTAGATCTCGGCCACGGCCGGGCTGTCGTCCGTTGAGGCCAGCCGCACCCGCATGACCAGATTCTGCCAGAATCGCAGGCATGGCACTGCACCTCGCGACGACCCCCGCGGCCAACGAGTTCCTGGCCGCGGACCCGTTAGCCCTGCTCATCGGCATGCTGCTCGACCAGCAGATCCCGATGGAGAAGGCCTTTACCTCACCTGCCGTGCTTGCTGAGCGGATGGCGGTCAGCCGGCTCGACGCGCACCAGATCGCCGACTACGACGCCGAGGGGTTCGAGGCGATCTTCCGGCAGGTCCCAGCCCTGCACCGCTTCCCGGCCGCGATGGCCAAACGGGTGCAAGCGATGTGCCAGGGACTGGTCGAGCAGTACGACGGAAACGCCGCCGAGGTGTGGGGTTCGGCCGCCTCGGGAGCCGAGCTGGTCAGCCGCGTCGCGGGGTTGCCCGGCTTCGGTGCGCAGAAGGCGAGGATTTTCACCGCTTTGCTGGGCAAGCAGTTCGACGTCCGCCCACCCGGCTGGCGCGTGGCCGCCGGCGCCTACGGGGAGGCCGGATCGCATCGCTCCGTCGCCGACGTCACCAACGCGGCCTCGCTGCTCAAGGTCCGCGCGTTCAAGAAGGAGCAAAAGGCGGCCGCGAAGGCCGGCGCCGAGCGCTAAGCCGGCAGGTTGCACTCGGCCCAGGTGGTGAGCTCGCGCATCGCCGGCAGCAGGCCCTTGCCGGCGACGGTCAAGGTGTACTCCACCGTGATCGGCGGTCCGTCGTGCACAAACCGCTCGATCAGGCCGGCGCCCACCAACTCGGTGAGCCGCTCGGACAACACGGAGTCGCTGATGCCGGTCACCGCCCGGCGAAGCTCGGAGAAGCCGGCCGGACCCTGCGTCAGCGTCCCGAGGATCACTCCGCTCCAGCGCTTGCCGAGGAAGTTGAACGCGCGGGCCAGCGCCGAGTCACAAGCTCGAGGCTCGTGGATCACGCCGTCGTTCGCGGTCATGCAGCCATCATAACCCTGTGCTAGGTTGATCTGTGGAACTTGCTTTTTACTAGTGGCTTGCTTTTGGCGGCCAGTATGCAGATTGGAACTGAGATGACCGCAATCACCGAGACTGAGCAGGCGCTCCCACAGCTCGACGACGCCGGGCGGGCGCTGCTGTTCACCGAGGCCCGCACCGCGAACACCTTTGCCAGCACTCCCGTCACCGACGAGGAGCTCAGCGCCATCTGGAACCTCGCGAAGTGGGCTCCGACCGCTGCCAACGTGCAGCCTCTGCGGGTGCTGTACGTGCGCACCGAGGCCGGCCGGGCCCGGCTGGTCGAGCACATGAACGAGGGCAACCAGGCCAAAACGGCATCCGCGCCAGCGGTGGCTGTGCTGGCCTATGACACCCGCTACCACGAGCACATCCCAACCGTCCTGCCGTTCCGCCCCGAACTGAAGGACGTCTTCGAGGAGAACGAGGAGATGCGGACGTCCACCGGAGACTTCAGCTCGGCGATGCAGGCCGGGTACTTCGTGCTCGCGGTGCGCGCGGCGGGTCTGGCCGCGGGCCCGATGGCCGGTTTCGACCGGGCCGGCTTGGACGCGGACTTCTTCCCCGACGGACGCTGGCGCTCGCTGCTGGTGGTCAACATCGGCCACCCCGGCGAGAGCCCGTGGTTTGACCGCCTGCCCCGGTTGGACCACGACGACGTCGTCACCTGGGCCTGATCGAGCGAGCCGGGACCGCGGGCTAGCGGCGGTCCCGGCTCGCTGCGGTGAGGGCCGCGAACAACCGCAGGTCACCCGACATCTCCGGATGCCACTGCACGGCCAGCCGAAGGCGGGCGGCCGGGTCCTCCATGGCCTCGACCGTCCCGTCCTCGCAATCCCACGCGCAGGCGAGGTAACCGGGATGCGCCGCCACCGCCTGGTGGTGGTAGCTGGAGACCGGCACGCGCTCGCCGAGGATGGCCGCGAGCCGAGTCGCCGGCTCGATCCGCACGTCATGTCGCCCGTAGACGCCGTCGGCCGGCGCGTGCCGCTGATGCCCGACGCGATCGGGCAGGTGCTGCTCGAGCGCCCCGCCCGCGGCCACCGCCATCACCTGCATGCCCCGGCAGATGCCGAGCACGGGCAGGTCCAACTCGGCTGACACCGAGGCCAACGACAACTCAGCCGCGTCGCGATCGGGTCGAGCGGCCTGCACGCTGGCGTGCGGGCGCTGTCCGTAATGGACGGGCTCCACGTCGGCCCCGCCGGCCAGGATGAGGCCGTCCAAACGGCCGCAGATGTCGGCCGCCCAATCCTCATCGGCGTCCGGGCGGGGCGGAATGACCAGGGCCAGCCCGCCCGCCGCCTCGACCTTGCGCACGTAGTCATACGGGATCAACGCGGCCGGCACGCCCGCCCACACCCCCCAGGACGCGGGTTCGGCGTAGCCGGTGATGCCGATGACCGGCCGGCCGGAGTGGCTGGCCACGGCTAGAGCGGCGTGACGTAGGCGCCGGAGATCCCGCCGTCCACCATGAACTGGGACGCCGTGATGAAGCTCGATTCGTCGCTGGCCAGAAAGAGGACCGCGTTGGCGATCTCCTCCGGCTCGGCGAAGCGCCCGACCGGGATGTGCACCAACCGGCGCGCGGCCCGTTCGGCGTCCTTGGCGAAGAGCTCTTGTAGCAGCGGCGTATTGACCGGCCCGGGGCAGATCGCGTTGACCCGGATTCCCTGCCGCGCGAATTGAACTCCGAGCTCGCGCGACATCGACAGCACGCCGCCCTTGGAGGCGGTGTAGGAGATCTGCGAGGTCGCCGCGCCCATCACGGCCACGAACGAGGCGGTGTTGATGATCGAGCCGCTCTGCTGATCGATCATGTAGGGCAGCGCCGCCTTGCAGAACAAGTAGACCGAGGTCAGGTTGACCTCCTGCACCCGCCGCCAGGAGTCGAGCTCGGTGGTCAGGATGGAATCGTCCTCGGGCGGTGAGATGCCGGCGTTGTTGAAGGCGATGTCGACGCTGCCGTAGATGTTCTTGGCGGCGGCGAACAGGCCGTCGACCTGCGCCTGGTCGGTCACGTCGACTTCGACGAAGCCGCCGTCGAGCTCATCGGCGATCCGCTCGCCGGTCAGCTTGTCGATGTCGCCGATGACGACCCGAGCCCCCTCCTCGGCGAAGCGGCGAGCGGTGGCCAGGCCGATGCCGCTGCAGCCGCCCGTGATGACGGCGACCTTGTTGGCTAGTCGTGTTCCCATGCGTGCTGATCCTTGTCTCGAAGCCGGCTTGTCTCGAAGCCGGGTGGACCCGTGCGGGTGGCGGAACTTACTCCTCGGAGAAGAACACGTTCTTGGTCTCAGTGAACGCCGACAGCGCGTCCGGGCCGAGCTCGCGGCCGAGGCCCGAGCGCTTGAAGCCGCCGAACGGCGTCGAGTACCGGACCGAGGAATGCGAGTTGACGCTGAGATTGCCCGCTTCGACGGCCCGACTCATCCGCAGCGCCCGGCCGAGGTCACGCGTCCAGATCGAGCCGGACAGGCCGTAGTCGGTGTCATTGGCCTTGGCGATCGCGTCCGCCTCGTCGGTGAAGGGCAGCACCGACACGACCGGCCCGAACACCTCCTCGCGCCAGATCCGGTCCTGCGTCGACTTGGGCAGCACGACCGTGGGCGGGTACCAGAACCCCGGCCCTTGCGGCGCGCTGCCGCGAAAGGCCACGTCGACCGAGTCGCCTTCGACGTAAGAGGAAACGCGCGCATGCTGGTTGGCCGAGATCAGCGGGCCCATCTCGGCGTCCGCGGTCTCCGGGGCGATCACCTTGACCCCTTGGACGGCTGGCTGCAACAGTTCCAGGAAGCGGTCGTAGACGCTGGCCTGGACCAGGATCCGGCTGCGGGCGCAGCAGTCCTGGCCCGCGTTGTCGAAAACCCCGTACGGCGCCGACTGGGCCGCCCGTTCGAGGTCGCTGTCGGCGAAGACGATGTTCGCGCTCTTGCCGCCCAGTTCCAGCGTGATGCGCTTGACCTGATCGGCTGCGCCCCGCATGATCTGCTGCCCGACCGCCGTCGAGCCGGTGAAGCAGACCTTGCGGACGGCCGGGTGGGTGACGAACCGCTGGCCGACCACCGCGCCGGCGCCGGGGATGACCGTGAACACCCCCGGCGGCAGGCCGGCATCGAGTGCGAGCTCGCCCAGCCGGATCGCGGTCAGCGGGGTCAGCTCGGCCGGCTTGAGCACCACGGTGTTGCCGGCGGCCAGAGCGGGGGCGAAGCCCCAGGCGGCGATCGGCATCGGGAAGTTCCAGGGCACGATGATCCCGACCACGCCCAGCGGCTCGGCGAAGGTGACGTCCACACCGCCGGCGACCGGGATCTGCTGACCGATCAGGCGTTCGGGCGCCGCGGAATAGTAGGTCAGGACATCGCGGACGTTGCCGGCCTCCCAGCGCGCGTTGCCGATGGTGTGGCCGGCGTTCGCCACCTCCAGCCGGGCCAGCTCCTCGAGGTGGTCGTCGACGGCCTGGCCGAACCGCCGGAGCAGCCGCCCACGGTCGGCGGGGGCGAGGCCACGCCAGACCGGGCCGACCTCGACCGCCCTGGCGATCGCCGCGTCGGTCTCCTCGACACCGACGAGGTCGACGGTCCGGACCAGGTCCTCGGTCGCCGGGTTGAGCACCTCGTGCACGGTCGCGCTCACAGCCGCTCGAACCCCCTGATCCGTTCCCAGTCGGTGACGGCGGCATTGAAGGCGGCCAGCTCCACGTCGGCGTGGTTGACGTAGTGCGCCA
>JAOPUY010000084.1 GCA_025963265.1 Frankiales bacterium
GAGGTCGAGCCGCGGCCGTCGTCGGTGTAACTGAGCCCGCGCACGACGGCGACCGGGACGTCGGACAGCTTGCCCTTGACCAGGTCGCCCGCACTGGCCAGCTCGTCGGCCAGCGCCACCTCGGTGACGGCCAGGACGTTGCCGTGTTTGTCGACGCTGCCCCGTTCGTCGGTGACCGCGGCCAGGCCGGCCACACCGATCGCGACATCGGAGATGCCGTGCCGCCACGGCCGCCCGGTCGAATCGGAGATGACGACCGCGACCCGCCGGCCGGTTCGCTCGGCGATGCCGTCGCGCAGGTCGCGGGCCGAGCGGTCGGGGTCCAGCGGCAGCAACGCGATCTCCGCCGCGGTGACGTTGGAGGCGTCGACGCCGGCCGCGGCCATCACCAGTCCGTGCCGAGTCTCGACGATGGCCAACCCGCCGCGGCGCGCGACCACCCGCACGGTCTCATCGGAGATGGCCTGCTGCCGCAGCAACTCGCGCTGCACCGGGTCGCCCGCCGGCACCGCGATCAACCGGTTCTCCGCCTTGGACACGATCTTGGACGTGACCACCAGCACGTCGCCGTCTTCGAGCCAGGGCGCGGCCCGCAGCAGTTCGGCGACGAGGTCGTCGCCCGGCCGGATCTCGCCGATGCCGGGCACCGGCCGGATCTCGACCCGTCCGTCCCTCATAGGTCAAACCCGACCAGCGCCGCCGCGTCGGCCACCATGGCCGCCGTCTCGGCGTCACTGGACATGTAAAGATCGCGGGCCAGCACGGCCACCCCGTCCACCACCGCGGTGTCCTCGGTGTGGACCAGCCAGCCGTCGAGGATCCCCTGCGCCGCCCGCGCGCCGTAGAAGCGGCCGACTCCCTGGGCTGAGGTCTCGACGCCGATCACCGGCAGGCAGGCGTCGGCCATGCCCCGCACCGGGGCGCCGCCGATGATGGGGGACAGGCCGACCACCGGCCCGGGGGCGGCCAGCACCGCCTCGCGAATACCGGCGACGTTGAGGATCGTGTCGATGGACACGACCGGGTTGGACGGGGCGATCAACAACAAGTCGGTGCCTGCGATGACCTCCAGCACGCCGGCGGCCGGCTTGGCCTGGTCCAGGCCCACCTGGACGAAGGCCAGGGCCGGCAGTCCGGCGCGGTAGCGCACCCACCACTCCTGGAAGTGGATGGCCCGCCGGGCGCCGTCGATCTCGACCACCACATGGGTCTCGCAGCGGTCATCGCTCATCGGCAGCAGCTGGACGCCGGGCTGCCAGCGCTGGCCCAGCGCGGCGGTGACGTCGGACAGCGGGTAGCCGGCCTCGAGCATCTGGGTGCGGACCAGATGGGTGGCGATGTCGAGGTCGCCGAGGCCGAACCAGGTCGGCTCGGCGCCGTATTCGGCCAGCGACTCTTTGATCCGCCACGTCTCGCCGGCCCGGCCCCAGCCGCGTTCGGTGTCGATCACGCCGCCCAGGGTGTACATCACGCTGTCCAGGTCCGGGCAGATCCGCAGCCCGTGCATCGTGACGTCATCGCCGGTGTTCACGATCGCCGTGACCTCGTCCGAGCGGCCGTTCGAGCTCGCGAAGTGCCGAACCCCGCGGAGGAACTTCGCGCCGCCGACGCCGCCTGCCAAAACCGTGATGCGCACCTTAGGAACCCTATGCTGACCGCTTCAGCCCGACAGCAGCCGGGATCCGGCGCGAGCCCGCATGGCCTCGAGCGCCGCCCGCAGCGCCGCCCGCAGCACGGTCCGCTCCGAGGGCAGCGAACGATCGCCGCCGCGCCGGCCGGGCTCGGGCAGCAACGCGCTCTGCCACCGCCGGCTCGCCTCGTCCGGCGGCAGCAGCTGGTCCAGCACCGACAGGGCCGCGCGGGGTCGGGGCCGTCGCCCTTGCAAGCCGGCTCCGACGCTGAGCAGCACCAGGGCGAGCTCCTCGGCGCTGGCCGAGCCCGAGGCCGGACGTTTGGACTGGGCCGTCAGCAGCACGTCCCGGGCCTGATCGGCCTGGCGCTGGGTAAGGGCCGGGTCGAGGTCGAGGATCGGCGCCCTGAGGCTGGCCCTGACCCCGGCAGTGGCGCCGGCATCGCCGGCCTCGGCCAGCGACCAGGCTCCGGACTCGACCAGAGCGGTCCGGGCCGCGACCAGATCGGTCTCGACGTGGGAGTACCAGCGCCGCCAGCGGACCTGCGGCCGCCCAGCCACCGCGCGCTGCAGCGAGTCGGCCAGGCCGGCCGACTCCAACGGGGCCGCGCCGAGGGCATAGCCGACGGCCTGTGGCCAGCGGGCGCCGGTCAGGCGCCCCTCGGCGATCAGCTCGACGAACAGGCCGGCCCGGATCGCGATCCCCACCCGGCTTTGGTGACGCAGTCGAGCGCCGCCGCCGCCGCCGGCACCGCTGGCACCGCCACCGCCGGCATCGTCGGCCGGGGGCAGGCAGAGCCGGCCGACGGTGAGCGCCAATGGCTCGAGCGCGGGCTCACCGCTCACGGTCGGACCGCGCGTCGACGCTCGCGCAGCAACCGGCCGACGAAGCGCAGTTCGACCTCGTGCGCGCCTAACTCCACCGCGCGCTCGCGGACGTGACTGGGCAAGTCGTAGTGCCAGCGCCAGGGGTGATCCTGGAAAAACTCGCGGGCGATCCCCAACGCGTCGGCCATGCGATGCAGCTCGGCCCGGTCATCGGCCAGCAAATGGCAGAAGTCGGTGTAGCGAAACCCCGCCTCGGGGTAGGCGCGCACCGTGTCGACGTAGCAGCTCATTGATGACCTCGGACTGACCTCGGATCTGGCGATTCATCGTGTCGAACAGTACGGCCACCGACCGCGGCAGCTCAGCGACCGCGCGGGCGGGCGGGGCTTAGTCAACCTCGCGTGACGGCAATCGGGCCGGACGACATAGGCTCGTTTGGTGACCGTCGAACAGCCGTCCGAGTCCGCCATTCGCCGAGCGTTGCGTCGAGCACGTGACGGCGCCGCTCTTGACCAGACCGAGACGGCGGTGTTGATGGCCGCGCGCGGCGATCAGCTGACCGAGCTCATGGGTGTCGCGGCCGCGGTGCGCGACGCGGGTCTGGTGGCCGCGGGCCGGCCCGGGGTCATCACCTACTCCCGCAAGGTGTTCATCGCGTTGACCCGGCTGTGCCGCGACCGCTGTCACTACTGCACCTTCGCCACCGTGCCCGGTCGGCTGCCGGCGGCCTACCTGGAGATCGACGAGGTCGTGGCGATCGCCGAGCAGGGGGCCGCGCTGGGCTGCAAAGAGGCGCTGTTCACCCTCGGCGACCGCCCGGAGGACCGGTGGTCGCAGGCCAAGGACTGGCTGGACGAGCGCGGCTATGACTCCACGCTGGACTACGTCCGAGCAGCGGCGATCGCCGTGTTGGAGCGAACCGGCCTGCTTCCGCACTTGAACCCGGGCGTGATGAGCTGGACCGAGCTGCAGCGGCTCAAGCCGGTGGCGCCGAGCATGGGCATGATGCTGGAGACGACCGCGCGGCGGTTGTTCACCGAGCCGGGCGGCCCGCATTACGGCAGCCCGGACAAGGACCCCGAGGTCCGGCTGCGGGTGCTGGCCGACGCCGGCCGCCTCAACGTCCCGTTCACCACCGGCATCCTGGTCGGCATCGGCGAAACGCGGACGGAGCGGGCCGAGTCGCTGTTCGCGATCCGCGCCAGCGCGCGGGAGTTCGGCGCGATTCAGGAGGTGATCGTCCAGAACTTCCGAGCCAAGGACGACACCGCCATGCGCAACGACCCCGACCTCGACCTGGAGGAGTACCTGGCCACCCTGGCGGTGTCCAGGCTGGTCTTCGGACCCAAGCTGCGGCTGCAGGCGCCGCCGAACCTGGTGGATCTGACCGAGTGCCTGCTGCTGCTCGACGCCGGGGTGGACGACTTCGGCGGCATCTCACCGCTGACGCCCGATCACGTCAACCCCGAGCGGCCCTGGCCCGAGCTGGACAAGCTGACCCGGCTGTTGGCCGACCGCGGCCTGCGGCTGGCCGAGCGGCTGACCGCGCATCCGTCCTACGTGCTGGCCGAGACGCCCTGGCTGGACCCGCGGATCACCCCGCACGTCCGCGCCCTGATCGACCCGGAGACCGGGTTGGCCGGGGTCAACCCCGACGGCTCGGTGCTGTGCCCGACCGGCCTGCCCTGGCAGGAACCGGACTCAGAGTGGACCTCCTCCGGCCGCACCGACCTGCACGAGACGGTCGACACCACCGGCCGGACGAACGACCGGCGCAGCGACTTCGACGAGGTCTACGGCGACTGGGCTGCGCTGCGCGAGCACGTGTTCTCACCCGGCCAGAGCTCGTTGGACTCCGACGTGGCGGCGGCGTTGCGCGCGGCCGAGCGGGATCCGGCCGGGTTGAGCGAGGAACAGGCCCTCACCCTGATGATGGCCGACGGCGCCGGGTTGGACGCGGTGGCCGCCCTGGCCGATCAGCTGCGCCGAGACGCGGTGGGCGATGACGTCACCTATGTGGTGAATCGCAATATCAACTTCACCAACGTCTGCTACACCGGCTGTCGGTTTTGCGCGTTCGCGCAGCGCGCCACCGACGCCGACGCCTACACCTTGTCCACCGAGGAGATCGAGCACCGGGTGATCGAGGCCGCGGCCGAGGGCGCGACCGAGATCTGCATGCAAGGCGGCATCGATCCGAAGCTGCCGGCTAGCGCCTACTTCGACCTGGCCCGCGCGGTCAAGCGGGCGGTGCCCGGGATCCACCTGCATGCGTTCTCGCCGATGGAGGTGGTCAACGGAGCGTCGCGGGCCAACCTGTCGATCGAGGAGTTCCTGATCGCGGCCAAGGAGGCCGGCGTCGACTCGCTGCCGGGCACGGCGGCTGAGATCCTGGACGACGAGGTCCGCTGGGTGCTGACCAAGGGCAAGCTGCCGACCTCGGCCTGGATCGATGTCGTGACCACCGCGCACCGGCTGGGCATCCCCACCACGAGCACGATGATGTACGGCCACGTCGACCACCCCCGGCACTGGGTCGCCCACATCCAACTGCTCGCCCGGCTGCAGGATGAGACCGGCGGCTTCACCGAGTTCGTGCCGCTGCCGTTCATCCACAACCAGGCCCCGATCTACCTGGCCGGGCTGGCCCGCGCCGGCGCGTCGCAGCGCGAGACTAAGGCGGTGCACGCGATGGCCCGAATCCTGCTGCACGGCAAGATCTCCAACATCCAAACCAGTTGGGTCAAGCTGGGCGACGAGGGCGTGCTCGACATGCTGGCCAGCGGGGTCAACGACCTCGGCGGCACGCTGATGGAGGAGACGATCTCGCGGATGGCCGGCTCGGAGAACGGCTCGGCGAAGTCGGTGCCGGAGTTGCGGGCGCTGGCTGAGCGGGCCGGTCGGCCAGCCCGCCAACGAAGCACCCTTTACACCCCGATACCGGCGGTTTTGAAGTAACTGTTAGGTGTCCGAATTGGTCGGCCGGGTAAAAATTCCCGCGGATAGCAGGTCTCAGCTTGACTAATGGGTAACGACACGGGTGTAATTCAAGTCGTGTCCTTCGCTGCGCCGAAGATTCGCTCGCGGATTCCCTCACCGGATTCCTCAGCTGATCCGGGCGCGGCGGCGGCATTTCCGGTAACAGAACCGGACGATCCACCCGCATCTAACCGCTGTAGGAGTACACCGTGACGGATAACCCCGCGCACCTCGCCGAAGCGGACCTGCCTGACATCTTCGGATTGCCGGACGAGCAGAGCTGGCAGGAGCGCTCGCTGTGCGCGCAGACTGACCCGGAAGCCTTCTTCCCGGAGAAGGGCGGCTCGACCCGCGAGGCCAAAAAGATCTGCGTCGGCTGCGAAGTGCGGGCCGAGTGCCTGGAATACGCGCTCCAGAATGACGAGCGGTTCGGCATCTGGGGCGGTTTGAGCGAGCGCGAGCGCCGCCGGGTCAAGCGCCACGCCGGCTGACTCGAACACCGCTGCTCGCACAACTGCTCAGCGCCACCCACTCGGCCCGTCGCTACTCCAGCGGCGGGTCGATCTCGTCCGGCGAGGAGCCCAGCAGCCGCGCCACTTGCTCGACGACGACATCGTGGATGAGGTCGGCCAGATCCTCCGGCCGCGAGGCCCGGCTCTCCAGCGGACGGCGGTAGACGACGATCAACGGCGCGCCGATCTCGCCCAATCCGGTCCGGTAGAGCCGAGACAACGGCACCGCGTTGTCATCGAGCACGTCGGAGTCGTAGTGGAAGTCGCCGACGCCGGTGTGGGTGACCGCCGGCACGTCCTCGACCGCGAACTCGATCTGAGCCAGCTTCTCGCCGACGTGCGGTTCCAGGTGCTCGACGGCCGCCAGCACCATCGCGTCGAAGGCGTCGGAGCGGCTGTGCGCGATCGGCACCGGGAGGGCCGCGAGCCGGCCCCGCAACCCCCGCCCGCGTCGATCTCGGCGGGCGCGGACTGCCTTCGGGCGCCGGTCGCTGGCCCCGGCGGCCTCGGTCGGTTGCGGACTCATAGTGGGCCGAGCCTAGTCGCTGTCGCGCGTTCTGGCCGGTCCTGGCGGGGGCGTTCCCGGCGACACGCACGCGGTGTTCACGGCCCGGCTAGCCGGAGTTGACGGATCGGCCAGCTAAGGTCGCGCGTTGTGAGGCATGTTCGTCGGTGCACCCGGCCTGGTTGTGTTCGACCCGCTGTGGCGACCTTGACCTACATCTACTCCGACTCGATGGCGGTCGTCGGGCCGCTGGCCGCCTTCGCCGAACCGCACTCCTATGACTTGTGCGAGGAGCACGCCGTGCGGCTGACCGTGCCCCGGGGCTGGGAGGTCGTCCGCCATGTCGGCGAGTTCCCCTCTCCGCTGCCCTACGCCGACGACCTCGAGGCCCTGGCCGACGCCGTCCGGGAGGCGGCCAAAGTCGAGGTCCGACCGGTCGAGCCGGGCGAGGACCAGCCCAATTCAGTCGGCCGGCGCGGACATCTACGGGTCGTCCCGCCCTCGGTGTGAACCCGCCGCGCTGTGCGCTCGGGATGGCGTCGCTGCCCGATAGGATTGCCCACGGCCGGACAAACGCTGGGCAACCGGAGTAGAGCGGGGAGAACGGCATGAGTGTGTCGGCGGAGTTGCTGGCGATCCTGGCCTGCCCGAGCCTTGACCACGGTCCGCTTCGGCTGGAACCGGCGGCCGGCGGCCGGACGGGCGAGGAACTCGTCTGCTCTATCTGCGCCAGCCGGTTCCCGATTGTGGACGGCATCCCGGTGCTGCTGGCCGAGGACGCGATCCCGGGGCCCAACGGGCTTGGTGTGCCCGCCGCAGGACCGGCATGAGCGAGTTCGAGCCCGAGCTGCTCGATGACGCCGACCGGCTGCTCGCGGCTGATCGCGGCGGGCTGCTTCGGTCGCTGGCCGCGGCCGGCGCCCAGGTTCGCCGGGCCATCGGGACGATCGACGAGTTCGGCGTCGAACGGCTGCGTGAGGGCGACCCGCCCCGAGCCGTGCTCGTCGCCCCCGATCCGCATTCGGCTTATCTGTCAAGCCTCTTGTCGATGCTCGGCCGCCACAGCGCGCCGGTGATCGACTGGCGGGACCCGAGTCTGCCCCGCTGGGCCGGCCCGGCCGACGCGCTGCTCGTCATCAGCGCCGACGGCCGCCACCCGCGGCTGGCTGAGCTCGTCGACCAGGCCGACCGCCGCGGACTGGCGCTGGCTGTGGTGGCGCCGGCCGGTTCCCCGGTCGCGGTCGCGGCGGCGCGCCATCCCACCGCCGACGTCAGCTACCTGGCCACCATGCCGACCCGGGCGATCTGGTGGGCGCTGGCCACCCCGGCCCTGCAGGCCATGGACAGCCTCGGGCTGACCGACAACGCGATGACGCTGAACCGGCTGGCCGACGCCCTGGACGAGGTGGCCGAGGCCAACCGGCCCGACTCCTCGGCCTTCACCGGCCCGGCGAAGGTCCTGGCGAGCGACCTGGCCGGCTCGGTGCCGGTGATCGCCGGCGCCGGACCGGGCGCGACGGTGGCGGCGCGCCGCATCGCCGGCTCAGTGCAGTTGATCGGCGGCTCGACCGCCATGGCGGCCTCGCTGCCGGACGACGTGGCCCGGGTCGGCGCCCTGCTGGAGTTCGCCGGCGACAGCGACGAGGCCGCGGACTTCTTCGCCGATCGCGAGAACCCGGGAGTCGCACCCCGGCTGGTGCTGGTCGGGGCCGGGGTCGAACTGGACTACGGCGAGCGGCTCAGCGACTACCCGGAAGACCCGACCGACCGCTTGGGCGAGCTGGCCGCTCGCCGCGCGGCCAGCGCGCTGGCCGAGCTGGCGGCCAGCCGCGGGATCGGCAGCTCGCGCATCGACGTGCCCGACGCGCCGACGCTGATCCGGTTCGGCGTGGCCGCCGCGACCGGCGACTTCGCGGCCAGCTACCTCGCCCTCGGCCGGGGGATCGATCCGTCCGCCCCCCGGCTCGGCGAGTTGCCGCATTGAGCGCCGCCGGCGGCTCGAGGGCGGTCATCGCGGCGCTCAGCGCCAACATCGGGATCGCGGTCATCAAGTTCGCCGCGTTCCTGATCACCAGCTCCTCCTCGATGCTGGCCGAGTCGGTCCACTCGTTGGTCGACTCCGGCAATCAGGGGTTGTTGTTGCTCGGCGGCAACCGGGCTCGGCAGGCCGCCACCCCGGAGCATCCGTTCGGTTACGGCCGCAACCGCTACGTCTACGGCTTCCTGGTCGCCCTGTGCCTCTTCTCGGTCGGCGGCCTGTTCGCCCTGTATGAGGGCGTGGAGAAGATCAGGCACCCGCATCACATCAAGGATCCGGCGGTGGCGATCGGGGTGCTGATCGTCGCCGTCGCCCTAGAGGGCTGGTCCTTCCGCACCGCGGTGCACGAGTCCCAGAGCGCCAAAGGAACGGCCTCCTGGGTGCAGTTCATTCGACGGGCCAAGTCACCGGACCTGCCGGTCGTGCTGCTGGAGGATTTCGCCGCCCTGATCGGGCTGGCGCTGGCCATCGTCGGCGTCAGCCTCAGCGCGGCCACCGGCAACGGCGTGTGGGACGGCATCGGCACCACCGCGATCGGGGTGCTGCTGATCTGCGTGGCGGTGGTGCTCGTCATCGAGACCAAGAGCCTGCTGCTGGGCGAGTCGGCCAGCCCCGAGGCCAACGACCGGATCGCCGCCGCGCTGGTGGCCGGGGGCGACATCGGCCGGGTCATCCATCTGCGCACCATGCACCTGGGCCCGGAGGAACTGCTGGTCGGCGCGAAGATCGCGGTGCGGCCGGAGGCCACCTTCGCCCAAGTCGCGCAGCTGATCGACGAGGCCGAGGCGCGCGTGCGGGCGGCCGAGCCCGCCGCCCGACTCATCTACCTCGAGCCCGACGTGGACCGGGGATGAGCCAGCCGGCGGTCGGGCGGATCTTGCGCCTGGACAATGCCATCCGGCCCTACGCCTGGGGTTCCCCGACCGTGATCCCAACGCTGCTCGACCAGCCGCCGACCGGCGAACCGGCGGCCGAGCTCTGGGTCGGCGCCCATCCGGGCGAGCCCTCGCGCTGGGTCGATGACCCGCGGCGCCCCGGCCTGGACGAGTTGATCGCCGCGGCGCCGCTCGAGTTGTTGGGCGCGCGGACGGTCGAGCAGTTCGGGCCGCAGCTGCCCTTCCTGCTGAAGCTGCTGGCCGCGGACAAGTGCCTGTCGCTGCAGGTGCATCCCAACGCCGAGCAGGCCCGCGAGGGCTTCGCGCTCGAGCAAGAGCGCGGCATCCCGCCCGCGGCGCCGGAGCGCAACTACTCCGACCCGCACCACAAGCCGGAGCTGCTGTGCGCGTTGACCGATTTCGAGGCGCTGTGCGGTTTCCGCCCGCTGGAGCAGACGCTGGCCCTGCTGGACACGCTGATCGGGCGCGGCGCCCACGAGTTGGCGATGTACCGGGACCTGATCGCCGCCCCCGACGGGTTGCGGGCGGCCTTCACCACCAGGCGGACCCTGCCCGGCCCGGCCCGGGCGGAGTTGGTCGCGGCCGTCGTGACGGCCTGCCAGGGCGAGGTGTCGGCGGCGGGCCCGTGGTCGGGGCCGGCCCGAGCCAGCCTGCTGGCCGCGGCCGACTTCCCGGGCGACGTCGGGGTCGCGGTCGCGCTGCTGCTCAACTACGTGCGCCTGGAGCCAGGCCAGGCGATCTTCCTCGGCGCCGGCAACGTGCATGCCTACCTGCGCGGAGTGTGCGTCGAGATCCTGGCCAACAGCGACAACGTGCTGCGCTGCGGCTTGACGCCCAAGCACATCGACGTCCCCGAGCTGTTGCGGATCGCGCGGCTCGAGCCGCTCGCTCACCCGTTGTCGCCGGTGTCGGTGGTCTCGGCGTCGGAATCGGTCTATCCGGTGCCGGTGCCCGACTTCGAGCTGACGGTGCTGACGCCGGCCGCCGGCGTGGTGCAGCTCGAGGGCGATCGGCCGTGGCTGCTGATCGCCACCCAGGGCTCGGTGACGGTCGGCCAAGCCTCCGGCTTGGCGGCGGCTGCCGTGCCGGTGGCCCAGGGGCACGCCGTGTTCATCGCCGCCGGGGCGGACCCGGTGGAGGTCAGCGGGACAGGCCGCGCCCACGTCGCGAGCGTCGGACCAAGAATCTGACACAACTCTGGTAGGGTTTCGTCGTGCTCAAAACCTGAGCAACGCAACGAGGCACGGGAGACTGGGGGCGACGCGCGTGGCAACCGCGAAGCCCCTCACGATGCAGCAGGCGGCCGAGGCGACCGGTTGGTCGCAGCGGATGCTGCGCTACATCGAGCAGGCGGGCCTCGTCGCGACTCAGCGCACGCCCGGTGGCCACCGCCTCTACGGCCCCCGGCAAGTCGACCGGCTCCGCAGCCTGCGGGCGCTGATCGATGAGAAGGGAATTGGCCTGACCGATGTCGCCTTCGAGCTTCGGATGCGCACCGACGACGACCTCTTCCGAGCGGTGGACCATTGGTTCGGCGCCTTGCACCGCGCGTCGTCCTCACCCGAGTCCGGTCTCTACCGACGCCTGGCCGACGACGCGCTCGACAGCCCGGCGACTCCGCTGCCGTCCTTCCAACCCAGCGCCGATCAGCGCAACCCGTATCAGCTCAGCCCGTACCAGCCCCAGCACCCATCCAGCGACACGCACAACGGAGGAAACACCGTGAGCATCACCCTCACCCCAGACAGCGCCGGCGCCGTCAGCGACTTCAAGGTCGCCGACCTGTCGCTGGCCCCGTACGGCCGCAAGGAGATCCAGCTCGCCGAGGTCGAGATGCCGGGCCTGATGGCTCTGCGCAAGGAGTTCGGCGAGTCCAAGCCGCTGGCCGGCAAGAAGGTCGCCGGCTCGCTGCACATGACCACCCAGACCGCCGTCCTCATCGAGACGCTGGCCGCCCTCGGCGCCGACGTCCGCTGGGTCAGCTGCAACATCTTCTCGACCCAGGACCACGCGGCGGCGGCCATGGTCGTCGGCCCGAACGGGACCGTCGAGAACCCCACCGGCATCTCGGTCTACGCCTGGAAGGGCGAGACGCTCGAGGAGTACTGGTGGTGCACCGAGCAGATGCTGACCTGGCCTGACGGCTCCGGCCCGGACTCCATCGTCGACGACGGCGGAGACGCCACCCTGCTGATCCACATGGGCGTCGAGTACGAGGCCACCGGCGTCGTCCCGCAGCCTGATGAGAACGACGCCGAGGAGTACGGCGTCATCCTCGAGACGCTGCGCCGCTCCATCGCCGAGTCCCCGACCCGGTTCACCGAGATGGCCCAGGACATCACGGGCGTCACCG
>JAOPUY010000205.1 GCA_025963265.1 Frankiales bacterium
ATGTCTGAGCTTGAGTTTTTGTTGCCGAAGCACACGATTTTCATCGGTGGTGAGTGGGTCGCCGCGGATTCGGGGGGTGAGTTCGAGGTGTCGAACCCGGCGGACGGGTCGGTGTTGGGGCGGGCCTCGGACGGCGGCGCGGTGGAGGCGGCGCGGGCGGTGGAGGCGGCGGCGGCGGCGTTCCCGGCGTGGTCGGCGGCGACGGCCTACGAGCGGGCGGCGGTGCTGGGCCGGGCGCATCGGCTGATGCTGGAGCGGGCGGGGGAGCTGGCCGAGCTGATGACGTTGGAGCAGGGCAAGCCGCTGCGGGCCGCGCGCAACGAGGTGGGCTACGCGGCCGACTTCTTGTCCTGGTACGCCGAGGAGGCCAAGCGGGTGTACGGGTCGACGATCCCGTCCTCGCGGGCCGATCACCGGTTCCTGGTGCTGCGCCAGCCGGTGGGGGTGGTGGCGGCGGTGACGCCGTGGAACTACCCGATGTCGATGATCACCCGCAAGGTGGCGCCGGCGTTGGCCGCCGGCTGCACGATCGTGGTCAAGCCGGCCGAGCAGACCCCGCTGTGCGCGGCGGCGGTGGTGTCGATCCTGGCCGAGGCCGGGGTGCCGGCCGGGGCGCTGAACCTGGTCACCACCAGCGAGCCGGGGCCGGTGGCCGACGTGTGGCTGGACTCGCCCGCGGTGCGGAAGCTGACGTTCACCGGCTCCACCGAGGTCGGCAAGATGCTGGCCGGCAAGGCCGCGGCCACCGTGAAGCGGGTGTCGCTGGAGCTGGGCGGGCACGCGCCGTTCCTGGTGCTGCCCGACGCCGACCCCGAGCGGGCGGCCAAGGGCCTGTCGCTGGTGAAGTTCCTCAACACCGGCCAGGCCTGCATCTCCCCCAACCGGGTCCTCGTCCACCGCCCCCTGGTGCCGGCGTTCCTGGACACGCTGGGCAAGCGGGTCGCGGCGATGAAGGCCGGCTCCGGGCTGGACCCGGCCAACACCATCGGCCCCCTCATCGACGCCCAGGCGATGGCCAAGATGACCCGCCAGGTCGCCGACGCCCAAGCCAAAGGCGCGCGGCTGCTGGCCGGCGGGCAGCGGCTCCTCGACGCCGGCCTGGACGCCGGGCAGTTCTTCGCCCCCACCGTCCTGTCCGAGGTCACCCCCGAGATGGACATCTACTACGAGGAGACCTTCGGCCCCATCGCCCCCGTCATCGCCTTCGACACCGAGCAGGAGGCCGTGGCCATGGCCAACGACACCGCCTACGGCCTGGCCGCCTACCTCTACACCGACAACCTCTCCCGCGCCATCCGCACCGCCGAAGCCCTCGACTTCGGCATCATCGGCGTCAACGACATCAACCCCACCGGCGCCTCAGCCCCCTTCGGCGGCGTCAAGCAATCCGGCCTCGGCCGCGAAGGCGGCCCCCAAGGCATCGACGAATACCTCGACAACAAACTCATCGGAATCACCCTCTAGCGCCATCGCAGGCTTCGTCCTAGATTCACCCACGAGTAGAAAACGTCTTATTCCTATGGGAAAGAGAAGCCTGTGACTGAAACCGTCCCACCGGTGATCCCGGCGCCGAACAAGCTCACCCAGTTCTTCTGGGACGGCGCTCGCGAGGGCAAGTTGGTGATCCAGCGCTGCAACAACTGTCAGACCTACCAGCACCCGCCGGAGCCGGTCTGCCATCACTGCCTGTCCTTCGACCTCGGCTCGGGGGAGGTGTCCGGCCAGGCGACGATCTACAGCTTCGAGATCGCGACCCAGGCCTTTCACCCCTACTTCGCCGACAAGTTGCCGTTTTGCATCGCCGTCGTCGACCTACCTGAGCAGGCTGGTCTGAAGATGATCACCAACATCGTCGACACGCCGCTGGAGGACATCTCGGTCGGCCAAGCCGTCGAGGTCACCTTCCGCGAACTCGACTCCGAGTTCTCCCTGCCGGTCTTCCGCCCGGCCGCCAGCTGAGATAAGGAACTTCAATGACGAAGAAGCAGCGCGTAGCGATCGTCGGCGTCGGTTATTCGACCATCAGCCGTGACTCCGGCCTGTCCCTGGACGAGCTGACGGCCCAGGCCTCAGTCGCGGCCATGGCCGACGCCGGCGTGACCGCCAAGGACATCGACGGCATCGCGGTCCACAGCTTTCCGCACCAGTACGTCGGAGCCACCCACACCGCGGCCATGCTCGGCATACCCGACCTGGCCTTCTACTCCGGCTCGATCGACGGCGCGGCCTACTCGGTCGCCGCCGCGCACGGCATCGCCGCGGTCGCCTCCGGTTCCTCCGACATGTGCTTGACCCTGCGCACCGTGCACCGCTCAGGCGCGGCCGGCGGGGCGGCGATGCTGGCCGGTGGGGCCGACGCGGGCGTCCCCGGCAACTTCCAGTTCTCGATGCCCTACGGCTCATTCACCGGTTCGCACTGGGCCGGGCTGTACATGCAGCGGCACATGGCCATGTACGGCACGAAGGAAGAGGACTTCGGCGCGTTCGCCGTGGCCCAGCGCGAGTACGCCGTCAACAACCCGACCGAGTCCTTCTTCAAGGACCCGATCACCCTCGATGACTACATGAACTCCCGCTACTTCGCCAAGCAGCTGGACCTACTCGTCTGCGACTCCCCGGTCGACTCCAGGTCGGCGGTCATCTTCACCACCGAGGAACGCGCTC
>JAOPUY010000181.1 GCA_025963265.1 Frankiales bacterium
GGCCAGCAGTTGCTCGATGACCGCGAACCGCTCCGAGGAACTCGCGCCCTGTCCGCCGTACTCCGCGGGCAGCGTCATGCCGACCCACCCGCGGGCGGCCAACCGCTGGCTGAACTCGGGATCGAAGCCGGTCATCCAAGAGTCGCAGCGGGGGGTGAACCGGCCCGCGTCGAGTTCCAGGCGCAGGAAGCGCTGAACCTCACGACGGAGACTGGCCGAGGCGGGGTCAGTCACGAGGGACGGTGGACGATTGACGCCTGCTGCCGCGTCCGGTAGAGCTAGTCATGTCTGTAGACATACCAGTCATGACACCTACCCGCAATCGATGCATTCGTGCGCAGAAACGAAGTTGACGTGAGCGAGACCCTAGGAATTTACGTCGATGGCGAGTGGCGCGGCTCGAACTCCGCCGCCACCATCGACGTCGAGAACCCGGCCACTGGCCAAATCATCGCAACCGTGCCCGCCGGTGACGTGGCCGACGTGGCGGCGGCCTCGGCGGCCGCCAGCCGCGCCTTCGCCAGCTGGTCTCAGACCTCCCGGGCCGACCGGCTGACCCACCTGCAGCGCTGGCAGGAGGCCTTTGAGAAGCGCAGCGCGTCCATCGTCGACGCGATCGTGGACGACCTGGGGGCGCCGACGAAGATCGCCGAGCGGGTGCATCTGTCGCTGTCGACCGCGGTCTTCGCTGACGCGC
The DNA here is from genome assembly GCA_025963265.1 of Frankiales bacterium. GTDB lineage: Bacteria > Actinomycetota > Actinomycetes > Mycobacteriales > Jatrophihabitantaceae > Jatrophihabitans_A. Next base: position 698 of record JAOPUY010000181.1, read on the forward strand.
TGGAGATTCTGGGCGCCGACGAGCCGACCGAGCAGATCGGCAACTCGGTCATCCTGCGTGAGCCCTATGGCGTCGTCGGCGCGATCACGCCCTGGAATTACCCGATTTACCAGGCTGTGGCCAAGATCATCCCGGCCATCGCCGCCGGCTGCACCGTCGTGTTCAAGCCGAGCGAGGTCGCGCCGCTGGCCGCCTACGAGCTCGTCCGCTCAGCGCACGACGCCGAGCTTCCGCCGGGCGTGCTCAACCTGGTCTCGGGCCTGGGCCCGGTGGTCGGCGAGGCGATCGCGACCGACCCGTTGATCGACCTGATCAGCTTCACCGGCTCGACCGCCGCTGGCCGCCGAGTCGGCGCGCTGGCCGGGGCGAATCTGAAGAAGGTGACGCTGGAGCTGGGCGGTAAGTCGGCTAACGTGCTGCTGCCCGACGCCGATCTGGCCAAGGCGGTCAAAGCCGGCCTGGGCGACGCCTACCTGAACTCCGGCCAGACCTGCCGGGCCTGCACCCGCATGCTGGTGCACGTCGACCAGTTCGAGGAGGTCGCCGAGCGGCTGCGAGCCGAGCTTGCCTCCTGGTCGGTCGGCGACCCGCGCGACCCGGCCACCCGGCTCGGCCCGCTGGTCTCGGCCCGGCAACGCGATCGAGTGCTGGGCTACCTGAGCACCGCGGTGGCCGAGGGCGCGCCCGTCATCGCCGGGGACGCCGACCAAGGAGGGGCGGGCGCGGGTTACTTCGTGACCCCGGTCGTGCTCGGCCCGGTCGACAGCTCCTCGACCATCGCCCAGGAGGAGATCTTCGGCCCAGTCTTGGTCGTGCTCACCTACACCGACGAGGCGGACGCGCTGCGGATCGCCAACGACAGCCAGTACGGTCTGGCCGGCAGCGTCTGGTCGGCCGACCCGGACCGCGCGCTGGCCTTCGCCCGCGGCATGCGGACGGGCCAGGTCGACGTCAACGGCGGCCGGTTCAACGCCCGCGCGCCGTTCGGCGGCTACAAGTCCTCCGGCGTCGGGCGCGAGCTCGGGCACTACGGCTTCGAGGAGTTCGAACAGGTCAAAGCCGTCCAGCTTTAAGTCAGCCGGCGGCCGGCGTCACGGTCCGGTCGCCGTCACGATCCGGTGTAGTGCGCTGGCCGCTTGTCTCGTTGCGCGGCCAGCGCCTCGGCGTGATCGGCGCTGGTCATCACCACGCCCATGTGGGAGGCGACCAGGTTCAGCGCGGTCCGCAGGTCGGTGTTCATCGACTGGTACATCGTCCGTTTGATCAGCTGGACCGCCAGCGGGGGCTGAGCGGCCAGCTTTTCGGCGAACAGCTGGGCCTGCTCGAGCACCTCCTCGTCGGGGTGCAGACGGTTGGCCAGCCCGATGCGCAGCGCCTCGGCCGCGCCCACCGGCTCGCCGGAGAGCAGGATCTCCAGCGCCTTAGCCGGCCCGACGATGCGGGGCAGGTAGTAGCAGCCGCCGTCGCCCGGCACCACGCCGATGTTGACGTACTGTTCGGTGAAATAGGCGGATTCGCCGACGAAGCGCATGTCGCACATGAGCGCCATGTCCATGCCGGCGCCGACCGCCGCGCCGCGGACCACGGCGATCACCGGCTTGTCGAGCTGGTCGAGGGTGAGCGCGACGTGGTGGATGTGCCCGGTCAGCATGTGCCGGCGCCCGGCCGCGGTCGGCTCGATCTCGGCCAGCGCGGCGAGGTCGATGCCCGAGCAGAACGCGCCGCCGGCGCCGGTGGTGATGATCGCTCCGACGCTGTCGTCGGTGTCGGCCGCGTGGAGCAGCTCGACCCAGCGGTCGATCATCGGCAGCGTGAAGGCGTTCTTGCGATGGGGGCGGTTCAGCGTGATGGTCGCGACGCCGTTGCGTACTTCGTACAGCATTTCTGCCGTCTGATCGCTCATGCGGTGATTCTCGCACCGATTATAAACCCCGCATCGGCTGGCCCAAGCGCGTGGCGGACGGCCTGAGACAGATCAGACATCGTCGGCGGATCTTGATTGCCCCGGCCGTAAAGTCTGACCTTAAGCCTGCCCGCGATCCCGCTCGATCCTCCACAGTCCTCGATCCTCCACAGCCCTCAATCCTCCCCAGCCAAGGAGTCCGCCCACCGTGCCTTCAGTTACCGCTTACGCCACCCCGGCCGCCAAAGAGCCGTTCGTCAAGACGACGATCCAGCGCCGCGAGACCGGCCCGAACGACATCGTCATCGCCGTCGCCTACGCCGGCATCTGCCACTCCGACATCCACACCGCCCGCGAGGAGTGGGGCACCGCGAACTTCCCGCTCGTCCCCGGTCACGAGATCGTCGGCATCGTCGAGTCGATCGGCCCCGAGGTCACCCGGCACGCAGTCGGCGACCGGGTCGGAGTCGGCTGCATGGTCAACTCCTGCGGCGAGTGCGCGCAATGCGCCCGTGGCGAGGAGCAGTTCTGCCTCAAGGGCAGCGTCGGCACCTACAACAGCCTCGATCGGGACGGCACCTACACCGCCGGCGGCTACAGCACCCACGTCGTCGTCGACGAGCGCTTCGTGCTCGCCATTCCGGA
>JAOPUY010000231.1 GCA_025963265.1 Frankiales bacterium
GGCGGTTACCCTTGCGCTGTGACGCAAACACCCGTGGCCCCGCCCACGGTCGGCCAATCGGCCGAAGGCAGCGCCCGTCCCTCGACCGCCGGGGTCTCCAAGACCGCGATGTCGAGCGTTCGGGCCTACGTCGCGTTGACCAAGCCGCGCATCATCGAGCTGCTGCTGGTGACCACCCTGCCGGCCATGATCCTGGCCGCCCACGGCCTGCCCGACTGGTCGGTCGTGGTGGCCACCATGGTCGGCGGCACCCTGGCCGCCGGCTCAGCCAACGCGCTCAACTGCTTCATCGACCGCGACATCGACGCCGTGATGCGCCGGACCGGGCATCGACCGCTGGCCACGCACGACGTCTCGCCGACCGGGGCGCTCATCTTCGGCAGCCTGCTCGGGCTGGTCGCGGTCGGATCGATGGGACTGTCGACCAACTGGCTGGCCGCCGGACTGACCGCCGTCGCGATCGCGTTCTACGAGGTCGTCTACACGATGCTCCTCAAGCGCCGCACCTCCCAGAACATCGTCTGGGGCGGCGCCGCCGGCTGCATGCCCGTCCTCATCGGCTGGGCCGCGGTCACCGACGGCCTGGCCTGGGCGCCGGTGGTGCTGTTCGGAATCGTGTTCTTCTGGACCCCGCCGCACTTCTGGGCCCTGGCCATCCGCTACCGCGAGGACTACGCGCTGGCCAATGTGCCGATGCTCCCAGTCGTCGCCTCGCCGCTGGCCGTCGCGCGCCAGATCGTGGCGTACTCCTGGGCGACCGTGGCCACCTCGTTGGTGCTGTGGCCGCTGGCGACCAGCTGGGTCTACGGCCTCATCGCCACCGCCGCCGGCGCCGCCCTGCTGGTCGAGGCCTACCGGTTGCTGGCCGCCACCAAACGCGGCGAGGCCGGCAAGCCGATGCGGCTGTTCCACTTCTCCAACAGCTACCTCGCGCTGGTCTTCGTCGCGATCGCGGTCGACACTTTCCTCCGCTGAACTGGCAACCGAGCTGAGCCGTCAACCGAGCTGAGCCGGACTTCCGCCGAATCCTCAGCCGGCCGGGATGCTGAACGGCACGCTCACCGGGTTCAACACCCAGATCTCGCCGCTGGCCGAGGTGATGGTGCCGGCGTAGTGGATGACCCCGGACGTCAAATCGGCCGGCACCTCGACGACGTCGTCGACCTCGGTCGCCGGATCCGGCGCGGCGTTGCGCGCCTGCGGCGCGCTGATGGTCGAGGTGTCGCTGGTGACGCTCAGCAGACCCGCCTCAGCGCCGTAGCCGATGTGGTCGCCGGCCAGCTTGACCATGGCGCTCACATGCAGCAACGCCTCGCCGGGCTCGCTCGGATGGCTGCCGTCCATCCCCCAGTAGGACAACGAGACCGACCGGACGGTGAACGTGCCGCTCGTGACCCCGGCGGCCCGCCCAACCGCCTGGACCTTCACCGAGACGGCCGCGCTGGCCTGGACCGAGGCCGTCTGGTGGACCCGCTCGGCGACGGCCGGGTTGGCCGCGCTCGGCGTCCCGTCGAGCAAGGAGAGGGACTGCTTGAGGCCGCCGTCGGTCAGGATCAGGTCGATGTTGGTCGGCGCCATCGGCACCGAGGCGACCACGTAGCCCGAGGTCATGACCAGCAGACCGCTCTCCTGGGCGCCGACCTGGAGGGACACCGCCGGCGGGTTCGACGCGTCCTCACCAGCCACCGGACGGGCCGCGAACGCGATCAGCCGGCGCCCGGGCGGCGCCGACCGGGTCGAGTCGCCGATCAGGTAGCGCTGAACGAAGCCGTAGGCGACCAGCCGGACGCCGGCGTCCGGTCCGACCAGCACCGCGGTTGGGGCGGCGGCGGTGATGGCCGAGCCCAACGCGGTCGCGGTGGTCAGAATCGGTCCGGCCACGAGCGGCGCCACCGGCCCGCCGTCGCGTCCGACCACCTGCCAGCCGGCCACCCCCAGCACGGTGATCACCAGGGCCGCCAGCAAGCGGACGAACAGAGCGCGTAGGTGCGCTCGCGCACTCGCTCGCGGCACCTACAGCCTCCCGGCTCCTCGAATTCGTCACGGCTGTGACCGGTAGAGCGTAGAAGAGCACCCCGTAGTCTCGCGGAGTGCCTCCCCGTATCGCGATCGTCAGCTGCGACGAACTGTTGCCCGACGGCGATGCGGGCGACCGACCGCTCATCGCCGCGCTGAGTGAGCGGGGCGCGGAGGTGACCGTCGCGTCCTGGTCCGACGAGCGAGCCAACTGGGCCGCCTTCGATCTGACCGTGCTGCGCTCGACCTGGGACTACAGCATCCGGCGGGCGGAATTCTTGCGTTGGCTGCCGCGGGTGCCGAACCTGCACAACCCGGCCGCGGTGGTGGCCGCCAACACCGACAAGGTCTACCTGCGCGAGTTGCTGGCCGCCGGGCTGCCGGTGACCCCGACCGGGTTCATCCGGCCGGGGGAGGACCTCGCCCTGCCGGCGGCTGGCGAGTTCGTGCTCAAGCCGTCGGTCGGCGCCGGCTCACGGGGCGCCGGTCGATTCGACGCCGGAGATCCGGTCGACCGCGAACGCGCGCGGGCCCATCTGGCCCATCTGCACGCCGAGGGCCGGACCGTGCTGGTGCAGCCCTACCTGGCCGAGGTCGACCAGGCCGGCGAGACCGGTCTGATCTTCATCGACGGCGTGTTCAGCCACGCCATCCGCAAGGGTCGGATGCTCGGCGAGGGCGCCGCCTTCGCCGCCACCGGCGACGCGTTGTTCATCGAGGAGAACATCAGCGCGCGGGTCCCGAGCCCGGCCGAGCGCGGCGTCGCCGAGCAGCTTCTGGCCCACCTGAGCCCGGCCGCCCCGCTGCTGTACGCCCGGATCGACCTGCTGCCCGGCGCCGACGGCCCGGTCCTCGTCGAAGCCGAGTTCACCGAGCCGTCGCTGTTCTTCGAGCACGGCCCGGGTTCGGCCGAGCGGATGGCCGACGCGATCTTCCGGCGGCTGAGCCAGTGACCGTCCCGGCCACCGGCTCGGCTGAGGCCGACGGGCGCGACCAACGCCGCTCGGCGCTGCTTCGGATGAAGCTGATCGCCACCGGCGGGCTGCTGATCGCCGCCGCCGTGTTCGTGGTCTGCGTCGTCGTCGGCGACGGCCACGGCGGCTGGCCGTTCGTCCAAGCGGCCAGCGAGGCGGCTATGGTCGGCGGCCTGGCCGACTGGTTCGCCGTGACCGCGCTGTTCCGCCACCCGCTCGGCCTGCCCATCCCGCACACCGCGATCATCCCCCGCAAGAAGGATCAGATCGGCGACAGCCTGGGCGACTTCGTGCAGCAGAACTTCCTCACCGCCGAGGTGATCGGTCCGCGGGTCGCCGCGATGGGCATTCCGCGTCGAGCGGGCGAGTGGCTCGCCGCGCCGGGCCGGGCCGAGGGGCTCGCGGCCGAACTGGGCAATCTGCTGGCTGGCGCCAACACCGTGCTCGCCGATGATGAGATCCGGGCGGCGATCGAGGCCTTCGCCGACGCTCAGCTGCGCAAGCTGCCGGCCGCCCCGGTCGTCTCCCGGGTCATCGAGCTGGCCGTCGAGGGCAACCAGCACCAGATCCTGCTCGGCCACGGTCTGAGCGGACTGGGACGGTTCCTGGAGGACAACCGCGAGCTGTTTCGTGAGCGGCTCGCCGAGGAGTCGCCGGAGTGGGTGCCGGAGTGGGTCGACGACCGGCTGTTCAACCGGCTGTTCTCCGGGGTCCAAAAGTTCCTGGCCGACGTCGCCGGCGACCCCGATCACCCGCTGCGCAAGCAGTTCGACGAGCAACTGACCGCCTACGCCGTCCGGCTGAAGACCGACCCGGACGCGGCGGCTGGCCTGGAGCGCTGGAAGGCCGAGCTGCTGGAGCACCCGGCCGTCCGCAACGCGCTGTCCTCGCTGTGGCTGCCGCTCAAGCAGGCGGTGCTGACCGCCGCGGCCGACCCGGACTCCGAGCTCCGCCGGGTGGTGGCCTCGGTCATCCGCCAGAGTGGCCTCTCGCTGGTTCAGGACAGGCGGCTGCAGGCCAAGGTGGACGGCTGGGTCGAGGTCGTCATGAGCCACGTCTTGAGCAACTACTCCCAGGACATCACCGACGTGATCAGCCAGACCGTGCAGCGTTGGGACGCCGAGTCGACCTCGCGGCTGATCGAACTGCAGGTCGGCCGCGACCTGCAGTTCATCCGCATCAACGGAACCGTGGTCGGCTCGCTGGTCGGAGTGGTCATTTACTCCCTGAGCCGACTGCTGTGAGGCCGGCCGCGGCCACCTCGGCGACGAGCTGGTAGGAGCGCAGCCGGTCGGGCAGGTCATAGATCTGACTGGTGATCATCAACTCGTCAGTGCCGGTCCGGTCGATCAGCTCGCGGAGCTCGCCGCGCACCGTGTCCGGGGTTCCCAACGCCTGGCCGCGCCGGCGCTCGGCGATGAACCCCAACTCGGCCGGGCTGAACTCGTATTCGGCGGCCTCGGCCACGGTGGGCATCGGGATCGGCTGGCCCATCCGCAGGCGCATGAACGAGAGCCAGCCCGGCCGAGCGAGCGCCAATGCGCGTTCCTCGGTGTCGGCGCAGGTGACGCTGACCGCGATCATGGTGTGGGGCTCGCTGAGCCACTGCGAGGGGCGGAAGGAGCGGCGGTAAAGATCGAGCGCGGGGACGGTGTTCTCACCCGAGAAGTGGTGGGCGAAGGAGAACGGCAGGCCGAGCATTCCGGCCAGCTGGGCGCTGTAGCCGCTTGAGCCGAGCAACCACACCTGCGGCAGCTCCAGCGGCGTGGGCACCGCCTGCAGCCGGTTCGGATCGCCGGCCAGCATGCCGATCAGGTCGGCCAGTTCCGCCGGGAAGTCCTCAGCCGAGAGCCCCTCGACCGTCCGGCGCAGGGCCAGCGCGGTGCGCTGGTCGGTGCCCGGGGCCCGGCCGATGCCCAGGTCGATGCGACCGGGATGCAGGCTGGCCAAGGTTCCGAACTGCTCGGCCACGACCAGCGGCGCGTGGTTGGGGAGCATGACCCCGCCCGAGCCCAGCCGGATCGTCTGGGTCGAGGCGGCCAGGTGGGCCAGCAGCACCGCGGGGGTGGAGGAGGCGATGGCCGGCATGTTGTGGTGCTCGGCGACCCAGAACCGCTGATAGCCCCAGCCCTCGGCCTGACGGGCCAACTCGGTGGTGTTGCGTAGGGCTTGCGTGGTGTCGCGGGTCGAGTCGACGGGGGCGAGGTCCAGGATGGACAGCGGGATGGAGGTCACGCTCGCTGCAACGACTGGCGGTGATGAGATCTTCCGATCACGGTTAAGCCGGTGCGGGTCCGAGCCCAGACGTTGAGCGCAGCCAGCCACACCAGGCAGGCGCCGAACATGTGGATCCCGACCAGGATGGCTGGGATGTGCGTGAAGTACTGGACGAAGCCGATCAGCCCCTGCGCGAGCTCGATCGCCAGCAGTTGCCAGCCGGCCCGTTGCAGCACCCGGGAGGCGCCGGCCGAGCGGGCCAGCAGCGCGAAGCCGATGGTCAGCCCGATGAGCAGCATCACGACGTCGGCGTGCAGCTGGCTCATCGATCCGACGTCCAGTCCGTTGCGGTGCACCTTGCCCGAGGTGTCCGCGTCGCCGGCGTGCGGTCCGGCGCCGGTGACCACCGTCCCGATGGCCAGCACCGCGGCGGTGACCGCGAGCAGGGCGACGCCGCTGATCCCCATCGACGAGCCGAACCCGATCGAGTCGGCCGCCTCGCCGTCGTCGGCTTTCGGCCGGACCCGCCACCAGAGCACGAAGGCGAGCGCGATGATGGCCATCGAGAGCAGGAAGTGGGCCGAGACGAGCCAGGGGTTCAGGTGGGTGAGCACGGTCAACCCGCCTAGCAGCGCCTGGGCCGGGATGCTCGCGGCCAGCAAGAGCGCCAACTTGACCTCGCGTCCGTCCAGCACGGCCACCACGAGGGTGGCGATGACGACGGCCACCACGACGAAGGTGAGCTGCCGATTGGCGAACTCGATGACGCCGTGCGCGCCGAACTTCGAGACCGGAGTCAGCGAGCCGTCGCCGCAGGAGGGGAAGGTGGGGCAGCCCAGCCCGGAGTCGGTCAGCCGCACGGCCCCGCCGGTGACCACGATCAGCACGTTGACGATGATCGAGGTCAGCGCGAGCCGGGGCAGCGTGAGGGCGCCCCGCAGTTGCGACCAGGTGGAGCGGACCGGTCCGGGGACCCGGTCGTCCCGGCCGGTCATTCCCATCGGAACCACCGCGCCGCGGCGGGCAGCGAGACCGCGGCCCAGACGAGCAAGGTGACGAACGCCCGGACCGGAACGCCGCCGCCGGTCTGCAGCACTTGGTCCATCCCGTTAGACAGCGCCGCCGACGGCAGGTACTGAAGCACGTCCCTGGCGGCTCGGGGGTAGCGGGTGAGCGGGATCGCGA
>JAOPUY010000254.1 GCA_025963265.1 Frankiales bacterium
GGAGTGGACGCCTGCGCTGGCCAACCTCGGCGGCGACGCGCTGCGCCCGGCCGCCGTGGGTGCCTATCCGGCGGGTGCATCGGCCTACGGCGTGGAGCAGATGATCGGCGACGTCTGGGAGTGGACGTCCTCGGACTTCCAGCCGTGGCCGGGGTTCAGCCCGATGTTGTACGACACCTACAGCGCGCCGTTCTTCGGCGGCGACTTCCGGGTCCTCCGCGGCGGCTCGTGGGCGAGCGCCGCTAGCGCCGTCCGGCCGTCTTTTCGCAACTGGGACTTGCCCATTCGCCGGCAGATCTTCGCCGGCCTGCGGTTAGCGTGGGACGCCTGATGTGCCGCCATCTAGCGTGGCTGGGCGAGCCGCGCAGCCTCGCCTCGCTGATGCTGAGCCCGCCGCACGCGCTGCTCACCCAGTCCTACCGACCGCGTCGCCAGCAGCACGGGGTCGTCAACGCCGACGGCTGGGGCGTCGGCTTCTACCCGCCCGAGCACCCGGCGCCGGTCCGCTGGCGCTCAGCCCGCCCACTGTGGAACGACCAGTCCTTCGCCTCGCTCGCCCCGGTCCTCACTTCGCGCTGCGCGATCGGCGCGGTGCGGTCGGCGACGGTCGGCATGCCGATCGAGGAGACCGCCGTGGCCCCGTTCACCGACGGGCACTGGCTGCTCTCCCACAACGGCCGAATCGATCGCGCGGCGCTGCCGCCCGACCTCGCCGCCGAGTCGACCTGCGACTCGGCCCTGCTGGCCGCGCACGTGTTCGCCACCGGTCCCGACCGGATCGGCGAGACCGTGGCGGCCCTGGCCCGCCTCGACCCGCAGGCCCGGCTGAATCTGCTGGCGACCGACGGCCGCCGCATCCTCGCCACCACGTGGGGCGACACGCTGTTTTACCTCGTCGAGGGCGATGGGATAGTCGTGGCCAGCGAGCCCTACGACGACGACCCGCGGTGGGTCGAGGTGCCGGACCGACGGATCCTCACCGTGACGCTGCAGGGCGTCAAGTCCACCGCGCTGACGCCCCGCTAGCCGGCTCGCCTACGCCGTGGCCGCCGAGGCCCGCGCGCTGGCGACCTGCTCGCGCACCTGGGGGATGATCTGCTCGGCGAAGATCCGCAAGTGCTCGACCGGCTGCTCGCGATCGGCCACGACGAAGGTGTCGAAGTCGAATTCCAGCGCCAGCTGAGTCAGCTCGTCGATCCACTGGCTAGCCGGGCCGGTCAAGAAGCCCTCCGACTTCGGCTGTAGCTTGTGGCCGAAGAACGCGTTGTACAGGCGCTTGATGTCGCCCGGCTCCCGCCCGGCCGCCTGCAGTTCCGCGTTGAGATGCTCCGAGTCAGCACGCACCGATTCGAGGTCGAGCCGGTTGCCGTTCGGAATCCAGCCGTCGGCCACCTTCGCCGTCAGCCGGCGCATCAACGGGCCGCCGCTGCCGATCCACAGCTCGATCGGCCTGGCTGGCGCCAGCAGCGGGGCGGGGTGGTCGAGCTGGTAGTACTTGCCCTCATAGGTCACGTCGGACTGCCCCGACCACAGCAGCTGGATGACGTCGATGGCCTCGGTCAGCCGCTCCCGGGCCTCGCCCGGCTGCCAGCGGGGGCCGCCGAGCCCGGCGATCTGATCCCACAGGCCGCCGGTGCCGATCCCGAACTGCAGCCGGCCGGGGGCTAGCCGGTCCATGGACCAGGCCGTCTTCGCCAGCACCGCCGGCGGCCGCAGCGCCAGGTTGGCCACGTTCGTCAGCACGCGGACCGACGAGGTGCGGCCGATGATCGCCGCCAACAACGCGATCTCATCGAGGTAGTCGGGATTGTAGGGGTGATCGGGAACGGCGATCAGGTCGTAGCCGAGCTCCTCGGCCTGCGCCGCGTGATCGAGCAGGTCGCGGCCCGCCAGCGTGCGGGGAAACAGAAACGTGCCGAACTGCAGGGGGTGTGACATAGCGGGCTCCATCGGAATCAAGCGGCCGGGACGGCGTCAGCCGTCTCGCTGAGGACGTGCGGGACGACTTCGGACGCGATCAGGCACATCGCGTCGGCGGTGGCCTCCGGTCCGAGGCCGTTGTCGATCTGCAACAGGTGTAGGTCGTGGCCGAGATCGCGATGCGTCGCGATCAGGCGTTCGGCGACGTAATCGGGAGTGCCGATCAGGATTTGCCCGTTCGGGCCGGCTAAATCCTCGAAGCTCTGGCTCGCGACGCGTTGCATTCGCGGGTCGCGCTGGGCGGTGGCGCGCACCATCGCCTCCCAGTAGTCGCGGTACTCGCGGCGGGCCCGGACATCGTCATGCGACACCACCACGGTCGAGAGCGAGGCCAGCCGGGCGCGGGCTGGATCATGTCCGGCCGCGGCGAAGGCCTGCCGGTAGTGCGCGGCGAAATCGGCGTAGGTGCCGAGCTTGAACCCCGCGACCAGCAGCGGGATGCCGTGGGTGGCGGCCAGTTCGATGGAGTCGAGGCTGCGGGTGGCGCCCAGCCAGACCGGCAGGTTGGCCTGGGCCGGCCGGGGCGTGACGTGGGCGTCGAGCAAGTCGGGCCGGAACTGGCCGGACCAGGACGGGACGTGCCCGGCGTCGAAGATCTCCAGCAGCAGGCCCAGATTCTCGGCCAGCCGGGCCACCCGATCGGGATCGTTCTCCCCGACCAGCAACCGGGAGGCGTTGGCGAAGTTCCCCTTGCCGGCGACAATCTCGACTCGGCCGTTGGAGATCACGTCCAGCGTCGCGTAGTCCTCGGCGACGCGGACCGGGTCGAGCAGCGGGAGCAGCGTCACTCCGGTCATCAGCCGCAGGTTCTGGGTGCGCGCGGCGATCGCCGCCAGGATCACCGGCGGTGAGCTGGTGACGAACTTGGTGTCGCCGTGGTGCTCGCCGACTGAGAACATCGAGAACCCGAGCTCCTCGGCCAGCACGCCTTGCTCCACGATGGAGCGCAGCCGCTCGTGCTCGGTCGGCGTGACGCCAGTTGAACGGTCAGCGGCCACGCCGCCGAGAGTGTTTATGCCTAACTGCACGAGACAATCTCCAAGACTTCAGTAGGTGTGCCAGCCGGCGGGGCGGCCTTTCACCGGCCCCGTGGCGACGGGGCCGATCCAGCGGAGGTCGGGCAAGTTGACGACCAGCGCCTCTTGCGTGGTGCGGGCGATGACGACCACCGCCTGCTCGTCCGGGTCGGGGTTCTCCTCCCGATGGGGAACCCACGGCGGCACGAACACGTAGTCGCCCGGGCTCGTGCGCAACCGCGTCTCGACCGGCTCCTCGCCGGTCTCGTCGAGGAACACGAATTCGGGATGACCGCTGAGGACGTAGATGCCGGTCTCGGAGATCCCGTGGTGGTGATTGTCGGACATCGTCGCCGGAGCGACGTGGGTCTGGCCCATCCACAATCCACTCGAGCCCACGGTGCGTCCGGAGATCGCCTCGACGCGCCGCATGCCGCCGGTCTGCGCGGTCTGGCTGGACAGATCGGCCGGAGCCAGCTGATACAGCCGCCGATGGAAGCCGTCCTCCGGCATCGTCATGAGCCCACCCGGGCGGCCAGCCGCTTGCGGTAGGAAGCCGAGGCCACGATCTCACCGCACCCCTTCATGGCACACCAACGGCGCTGGCCGGTCGGCGATCGGTCGTAGAACAACGTCTGGCATTCGGGTCGCGCGCACTCGCGCAGCCGGTCGAAATCTGAGTCGGCGAAGACGTGAATGGCGTCGCGCGCGATGACGGACAACGAGCCGGCCACGTCGATCTCCTCGACCACGGTGCGCTGGCGCCCGCTAGGCCGGAGCAGGAACACCGGCGTGTGCCGTTGGGCGAACACATTGACCGCTCGGACGTCGGCTGGCAGCACCGGCTGGCCGCCGATCAGCATCCGGGCCAGCCGGTCGATCGCCGCGCGCAGTGATTTCGCCGCGTCGAGGTCCTCCTGGGTCAATCCGCCCGCGGGGACCGGTAAGCCGTAGGAGTCGAGCCACTCGCCCAGCCGCGCGGGCGTGGCGAGGGACTCGTGAGCCTCGCCGACCGACGTGTCGACCGTGGCCAAGAAATCCAGGCACAGCGAGCCGGCGCCGGCGGACGTGCGGGCCGCGCCGCCGTCGGCCCGCTCGGTCTTGGCCATCCGGCGCAAGGTCGCAGGCTTGGCCGCGCTCGTCGCGTCGGCCTTCATCGAGCGACTCGTCCCGGCTGCCATCGCAGCACCCCTCTTCCGCCTGAGCTCCCTGACGTCATGACTTACACCCATGACGATCTAATCACACTGACTTGCCGATCCCGGGCCCAGTTTCTGTGAATGGCCTTTTGTTGGCAACGAATTAGAGCTTACCTGTGACCTCTAGATCTTTGTCTATAGGACCGCTTGGATTAGTTCGTCAGGAGGTGATAGCTTCACGCTGCGCCAAAGAAGGCGCCTCTGACAAACGGGAGCTTTGATGTACCAGTTCGGTGTAATACGTGGCGGTCTCGCGGTCCGCGCGGCGAGCGCGGCCGTCGCAGCGACGCTCGTGCTGGGACTGGCGGCGTGCAGCAGTTCCAGTTCGGACACGTCGGCGGGCGCGGCCACTTCGGCCAGCGGCAGCAACGGCGCCGTGGACACCTCGCACGTGACTTTGAAGGTGGCGACCTACCCGGCCGCCGTCGGCAGCGACGAGACCCTGCTCAAGGCGGCCGGCCTATTGGACACGCCCTACAAAGTCAGCTTCCAGACCTATCCCGACGGCGGCACCCAGACCGGCGCGGTGAACCAGGGCTCGGCCGACCTCGCGCGCGGCAGCAGCGTCGCCGGCGCCCTGCTGGCCGGCGGCGGCACGAAGGAGAACTTCCTCTCGATCGCGACCCTCAAGATCCCGACCACCTTGCAGTGGACCGTCGCGAACAAGAGCATCACCTCGCTGGCCCAACTCAAGGGCAAGAAGGTCGCCTACACCGCCAACACCACCGCTGAATACTTCCTGCTTAAGCAGTTGGCCAGCGTGGGGCTGACGTTGAAGGACATCACGCCGGTCCCGTTGGCTCCGGCCAACGGCCTGGCCGCGCTCATCGGCGGCAGCGTGGTCGCCTTCGCCGGGTTCGGCGGCACCGTGCAGACGGCCGTGGCCAAGGGCTTCCCGATCCTGGCCGACGGCGGGCCGATCCTCAAGGGCAGCCTGGGCGGCCTCGCCGGCGCCTACAACGCCTACGCCCCCGATCTCACCGATCCGGCCAAGGCGGCCGCGATCGCCGACTACGTCTCGCGCATCGACGCTGCCATGGCCTGGACGCGGGCCAACCCCGCGGCCTGGGACCAGACGGTGGCCACCGCCACGAATCAGCCGCTGGCCGTCGTGACGGCTAACTTCAAGCTCGGCGAGAACGACACGAACTCCCAGGTGCTGCCCATCCAGCAGACCGCCATCGCCGATCAGCAGACGATCGCCGACACCTTCCTGGCCGCGGGCGTGCTGACCAAGAAGGTGGACGTGGCCTCAACCTTCAGCGACGCGCTGAGTGCCCAGATCGCCGCTGACACCGCCAAGTACCAGGCTCAGTACGCCGCGAACTTCGCGGTCACGAAGGTCTCCTGACCCGATGGGCCTCGATCCGCGGTGAGCACCGCAGCAGCACGAGCAGACACGACTGGACCCGACGCGGCCGGCCGGGCTTCCACTGAGCCCGGATCCGGTCGGCGGGGCCGGCGGGTGACCTTCAACGCGCAGGCCGAACAGCGCCGACGATGGCTGCCGGTCCGCGTGCCGAGCCCCATCCGGCGCGCGATCGTCCCGGTGCTGCTCGTCCTGCTGTGGCAATTGGGCGGCTCGCAGGGCTGGTGGTCGACGGAGGTGCTCCCGTCGCCGGTGGACGTCGCGCACGAGTTCGGGACGTTGATCGCCAACGGCCAACTGCCGAGCAACCTCTGGGTCTCGGTGCGCCGAGCCATGTACGGCGCGGCTATCGGCATCAGCGCGGGACTCGTGCTCGGCGTGTCCGTCGGGCTCTGGAAACCGGTCGAGGAGGCCTTGGACGCGACGCTGCAGATGCTGCGGACGTTGCCGTTCCTGGTCATCTTGCCGCTGTTCATCCTCTGGTTCGGCGTCGATGAGAAGCCCAAGATTCTCATCATCGCCATCGGCACCTCGCTGCCGATGTACCTCAACACGATGTCCGGCGTCCGCTCGGTCGACCCCAAGTTGATCGAGATGGGCCAGCGGTTCGGGCTCAACCGACTCCGGCTCATCGGCACCGTGATCATTCCCGGCGCCATGCCCAGCGTGCTCACCGGCGTTCGCTACTCGCTCGGGTTGAGCTGGCTCGCACTCGTGGTGGCCGAGCAGATCAACGCCCAGAGCGGGCTCGGCTTCATGATCGCCAACGCCCAGGCGCTGTTCCAGACCAAGATCATCATGGTGATCGTCGTCGTGTACGCGCTCTTGGGCCTGCTCACCGACCTGGTCGTCCGCACCGCCGAGTGGCGGCTGCTGGCTTGGCGCCACGACTCACGTCGGGGAGCCCGACCGTGACCGCGGTCGACGTCCGAGGACTCCGGCGCGCCTTTGGCTCGCACGTCGTGCTGGACGACCTCGACCTCCGCATCGCCGATTCCGAGTTCGTCGCCCTGGTCGGCCGCAGCGGCGGCGGCAAGACGACGTTGCTGCGAACCCTGGCCGGCATCGATCCGGTCCTGGAGGGCGTCGTCGAGGTGCCCGAGGTGCGGTCGCTGGTGTTTCAGGAGCCTCGACTGCTGCCGTGGCGGCGGGTCTGGCAGAACGTCTCGATCGGGCTGCCGCGGGCAGTG
>JAOPUY010000295.1 GCA_025963265.1 Frankiales bacterium
CGAACGCCGTCGACCACGCAGCCATCGTCGCCCACCAGATCGTCGGCGGTGCGGCCAACCGGCAGTTGGGCGAGATTCCGTACTTCTGGAGCGATCAATACGGCACGAAGATCCAGGCCCTCGGCGAGCCGAGCGGTTCGGCCGACCTCACGCTGATCATGGCCGGCGCCGCGGGCGACCGACCGCTGTACCTGTATAGCCGCGGCAAGCAACTCACGGGCGTCCTCGGCTTCGGGCTAGCCCGCGCGGTGATGCGGATGCGGCCGCTGCTGGCCGAACGGGCCTCGCTGGCCGACGCGCTGGCCGCCGTGCGCGAGATCCATCCGACTTCCGAGCTGATCGAGCCCGACCCGCGTTGAGCCAGCCCGTCTCGCACTGAGCCAGCCCGTCTGGCACTGAGCCAGGCCGCCCCGCGTTGCGCCAGCCCAGCGGGCCTGATCTCAGCCGGCCATCCCGCGCTCCTCGCTCGCCCGCTGCCCGTTGGCCGCGCCGGCCGCGCTGGTCAGGGCCCGCTGGCGGTAGGCCGACGGCGTCTCACCTGCGTAGCGGGTGAACGCCCGGGTGAAGGCGCTGGCGCTCTCGAAGCCCACGGTGGTGGCCACATCGAGAACGCTGCGGTCCCGTTCGGTGAGCAGCGCCATGGCGCTGAGCAACCGGGTCTGCAGCAGATACTGCCGCCAGGTCATTCCGGTGTCGGCCAGGAAGCGACGCCGCAGGGTGCGCTCGGAAACCCCGACGGCGCGACAGAGATCGTGAATCGGCAGGTGCTCGAGATGGTTGTTGGTGTGGCTCATCACCGCCGCGATCAGCGGATCGGTGCTGGTCGGCACTGAGAACGGGGTCTCGTAGTCCAGCCATTCGAAGATCAGCTGGGCCAGGGTGGTGAAGTAGGAGTCGGCCAGGGCGTCGTTGGACGTCCGGTCGATCGGCCAGCGCGCCGCGTAGACGATCATCTCCCGGAAGATCGGCGCGACGGCCAGCACCCGCGGGCGATCGTCGGCCGGCGAGACCAAAGCCGGATCAAAGAAGACCGACATCGTCCGCACCTGGCGCAGCGTCGTCTGGTGCGGCAGCCCGGCCGGAATCCAGACCGCTTTCTGCGGCGGCAAGAAGTAATGGGCTGACCTGGTCTCCACCTCCACGACGCCTTGAAAGGCGTACTCGATCTGATGCAGATCGTGCGTGTGCCATCCGGTCACGAGGTCTTCGGCCTCGTAGGCATAGGTGCCGGCCCGAATCACCCCGGTCGAGCGCATCGGCACGTCCTCGACTTTGGCCGCTAACAGCAAATTTCTGGCCGGAACTGCAGAGACGGTCATAGCTTCTGATCTTAATAATCAAATCGGCGCCTGACTAGCCTTTACCGGCCACAGCCGCCGCGCCAAACCGACGGCAGATCGCATCCCTGCCCGCCGGCCCGGCTCCACGATCAAGAACGAACAGGAGACCCGCATGCTGCCCGACGACGCCAAGATCATCTCCGTCGACGACCACGTGATCGAACACCCGACGGTGTGGACCGATCGCGTGCCCGCCAAGTACGCCGAGCGCGCGCCGCGCATCGAGCGAGGGCCCGACGGCAACGATTTCTGGATCTACGAGGGCGAGGTGGCCGGCAACTTCGCTCTGAACGCGGTCGCGGGCAAGCACCCACGCGAGTTCGGGCTCGACCCGCGACGCTATGACGACATGCTGCCCGGCTGCTACCTCATCGCCGACCGCATCAAAGACATGGACATCGAGGGGGTGCACGCGCAGCTCTGTTTCCCCAACTTCGGCGGCTTCGCCGGCAGCACCTTCGCCAAGCAGAAGGACTTGAAGTTCGCCGAGCTCTGCGTCAGCGCCTACAACGACGTCATCCTCGACGAGTGGTGCGCCTTCGCCCCCGAGCGGCAGATCCCGCTGATGATGCTGCCGTATTGGGACGTCGAGGCGTGCGTCAAAGAGGTGGAGCGCACCGTGCCCCTCGGGGCGAAGTCGGTGACCTTCCTCGAGGCGCCGCACAACATCGGCCTGCCGAGCTATCACACCGATCACTGGGATCGGCTGCTGGCGGTGTGCCAGGAGGCCCAGTTGCCGCTGTCGACCCACTTTGGCTCCGGCGGCAGCCCGCAAGGCCTAGCGCCGGACGGCGATTACTTCATCACCATCGCGTTGTTCGGGCTGAACTCGATGGCGGCCACCGTGGACCTGCTGATGTCGCCGATCTTCTACAAGTTCCCCGACCTGAAAGTGGCGCTGTCCGAGGGCGGCATCGGGTGGATGCCCTACATCCTCGAACGCACCGATTACGCCTGGGATCGGCACAAGTACTGGACCGGCGTCAACGCCGACAAGCGGCCGTCCGAGCTCTTCCGCGAGCACATCTACGGCTGCTTCATCTCCGACCAGGCCGGCGTCGACAACCGCCACCTCATCGGCGTGGACAACATCATGTTCGAGTCGGACTACCCGCACTCGGACTCGAACTGGCCGCACACCCGCAAGCTGCTGGCCGAGTCGCTGGCTGACGTCCCCGACGACGAGGCCCGCAAGATGGTCGAGCTGAACGCCCGCAAGCTGTACAACTTCCCGGCCTGACCAGCGCCACCCCGGGACGACGATGGCCGGCTCCCTGCTGGGGGCCGGCCATCGGTGGCTGAGGACGGTTACTGACGCTTACTCAGCGGTCAGCAGCGCGCAGTGCGCGAAGCCGCCGACGGCGTTGCTGACCACACCGACGCTCGGCTTGTTCGGCAGCGCGTGGTCGCCGGCCGTCCCCCGCAGCTGGCGGGTGACCTCGATGTAGAAGTTGGCCCCGTGCCGCCGGCCGACGTTGCAGGCGCCGCCGTCGGTGTTGGTCGGGATGACCCCGTTGGCCCGGGTCGCGCCCGAGGTCACGAACGGGCCGCTCTCGCCGAGTCCGCAGAAGCCCAGCGCCTCGAGCCACTGCATGGCGATGAAGGTGAACCCGTCGTAGAGCCCGGCCACTCCGACGTCGGACGGCTTGAGCGAGGTCTTGGCCCACATCCGCTTGGCCGCGTTGAACGGTGAGGACTGGGTCATGTCCTCGACGAGGCTGAAGTCCGCGGCCGCCGTGGTGCCCGAGGCCCACGCGTCGAAGAAGACCGCCTTCTGCTTGAGGTCGCGAGCGCGTTCCTCGGTGGTGAAGATGAGTG
>JAOPUY010000317.1 GCA_025963265.1 Frankiales bacterium
ACGACCTCGGCGATGTGCCGGCGCTGGCCGCCGTGCGGGCGTGGGGCGAGCGGACCGGCCGGCCAGCCCTCACCTTCGCCGTCGGCGAGGTGCCGGAAGTGCGGCAGGCGGCTGCGTTCAGCCTGCCGGCCCCGACGGCGCTGCGCGATCTGCTCGCTGAATTGGCTCGCTCTCACCGCGGTTGATGCCGGCGCCGTCGAGCCGCCGGGCGGCGTTGATGAGCCCGACGTGGCTGTAGGCCTGCGGCATGTTCCCCCATTGCTGGCCGCCGATCACATCGCACTCCTCGGCGATCAGTCCGACGTCGTTGCCGACCCGCAGCAGCCGTTCGAACAAGGCCTCGGCCGCGTCGACTTCGCCGATGCCGGCCAGCGCGTCGACCATCCAGAAGGAGCACGCCAGGAAGGACTTCTCGCTGCCCTGGATCCCGTCCGCCGAGCCGTCGCCCTCGGCCAGGTAGCGGCGCACGAACCCGGCCGGATCCAGCAGTCGCTCGTGCACGGCCCGCACGGTCGCCGTGATGCGCGGGTCCTCCCAGGGCAGGAAGCCGACCCGGCCGATCAGGAGCAGGGCCGCGTCTAGGTCTTGTGAACCGTAGGACTGGACGAAGTGCTGACCCGAGGGGTCCAAGCCCTGCGCGCAGACCTGGCGGTGGATCTCTTCCCGAGTCCGGCGCCAGCCGTCGAGGTCGCCATCGAGGCCGTTGTTCTCGGCCCCGCGGATGACTCGGTCGAAGGCGACCCAGGCCATCACCTTGGAGTGCACGAAGTGCCGGCGCTCGCCGCGGATCTCCCACAGGCCGTCATCGGGCTCACGCCACGTCCGTTCCACCTGCTCAAGCAGCAACCGCTGCAAGCCCCAGGAGCTGTCGACGGCGGCGGTCGGGTCGGCGCGCTCGCGGTGCTGGGTGATGCCGGCCAGGCGAGCCAGCGACAGGGTGTCGAGCACCTCGCCGAAGATGTCGAGCTGGAATTGCTGGGCCGCGGCGTTGCCCACCCGCACCGGGCGCGACTGCCGGAAGCCGCTCAGCCAATCGAGCTCGGACTCATCAGCCCGGCGCGAGCCGTCCACGGTGTAGAGCACCTGCAGTTTCTCGGGGTCACCGCCGACCGCCCTGAGCAACCAGTGCCGCCAGGCGGCGGCCTCCTCGGTGTAGCCGCAGGAGACCAACGCCTCCAACGCGAAGGTCGCGTCGCGGAGCCAGCAGTAGCGGTAATCCCAATTACGCACGCCACCCGGCTCCTCCGGCAGCGAGGTGGTCGCAGCGGCCACGATTCCGCCGGTCGGCAGGTACGTCAGCGCCTTCAGCGTGATCAACGACCGTTTCACCGCGGCCTCCCACCGGCCGCGGTAGCTGCAGGTCGAGATCCAGTCAGCCCAGTAGGCCTGGGTCTGCTCCAGCGCTTCGGTCGCGTCGGTCGGGTCCGGCTCCTCCTCATGGGAATCGACGCGGGTGAGCACGAAGCTGACCTGCTCGCCGGCGCTCACGGTGAACTCGGCCGCCGTGTGGTGGTCCTGCCCGCTCAGCTGCACGTCTGAACGCAGATAGACGGCGTCCGGACCGGCCACGGCCGCGATGCCGTCGTTGATGTGGCGCACCCAGGGCACCACCGCCCCGTAGCCGAAGCGGATCCGCAGCAGCATCGAGAAGTCCACCGACCCCTCGACGCCGCGCACGATGCGCACCAGGTCAGCCGTGTCGTCGCGCGGCGGCATGAAGTCGATGAGCACCGCGCGGCCCTCGGCGGTGTTGAACTCGGTCTGCAGGATCAAGGTGTCCGGTTGGTACTCCCGCCGGCTGCTGACCACCGGCTGACGAGGCTGGATAGACCAGTGCCCGTTGTCCTGGTCGCCGAGCATCGCCGCGAAGCAGGCCGCTGAGTCGAACCGCGGCAGGCATAGCCAGTCGATCGAGCCCGACGGGCCGATCATCGCCGCCGTGTGCAGGTCGCCGATCATCGCGTAGCCGCCGACGCCGGCGGGCGGGCGCCACTCAGGGGCGTCTGAGCTCGGGGCCTTCGACGGGGCTGCGTCCATCCGTCCTGTGTACAGGATCGTGCGCGGCGAAACCGGGAAATGTCACAGCCATTCCCGACAACTCTGTTTGGATGGCGGCATGAGCGACTTCACCCGGCCGCCGCCGGCTGCGTCAAACGGATCGGCTCCCCTCGCTGACGGGCGAATCGTGGTCGAGCGGCTGACGAAGGTGTTCGGCCTTCAGCGCGCCGTCGATGACCTCAGCTTCACCGTCGAGCCCGGTTCGGTGACGGGCTTCCTCGGGCCGAACGGGGCCGGCAAGACCACCACGCTGCGCATGCTCCTCGGCTTGGTCCGGCCGACCTCCGGCGTCGCCACCATCAACGGCCGCCGCTACCAGGCGCTGGAACGGCCGATGCAGACGGTGGGCGCGGCGCTGGAGGCCTCGAGCTTCCACCCGGCGCACACCGGGCTCCAGCACTTGCGGATCTACTGCGCGGCCGCTGGCCTGCCCGCCCAGCGGGCGGATGAGGTCCTGGACCTGGTCGGGCTCGGCGGTGCGGCGAAGAAGAAGACCAAGGGCTACTCGATGGGCATGCGCCAGCGCCTGGGGTTGGCCGCGACGCTGCTGGGCGATCCGAAGGTGCTGATCCTGGACGAGCCGGCCAACGGCTTGGACCCGGAGGGCATTCGCTGGCTTCGGGGTTTCTTCCGCCACCTCGCCGGCGAAGGGCGGACCGTGCTCGTCTCGAGCCACCAGCTGGCTGAGGTCCAGGAGGTGGCCGACCGGGCCGTGATCCTGAGCAAGGGGCGGCTGGT
>JAOPUY010000356.1 GCA_025963265.1 Frankiales bacterium
GTCGGCCAGCAACTGGACGAAGGGAAAGTAGACCGAGATATAGATCTGCGCGCGCAGCCGGGAGCGCCGGTAGTCCTCGGCCGCGCCGAGGAACTGCCGGGTGTTGTGGGCCTCGCGGCTGAACGCCTGCGCCACCCGCACCCCGGCGATGTTCTCCGAGAACTGCGCGTTGACTGTGCTGACCCGCTCCCGGGCCTGCTCGTAAGCCGGCACGGCCAACCGGCGGAAGAGCCAGGTGGAACCGACGAGGACGGGCAGCATCACGATCAACACCAGCGAGAGCTGGAGGTCCAGCACCATCAACGCGACCAGCACCCCGACCAGGGTCAACCCGCTGATCAGCGCGGTGGCCAGACCGGTCTGCAGGAAATTCGACAGCGCGTCCACATCGGTCGTCATCCGGGTGATGATCCGGCCACCGAGCTCGCGCTCGTAGTAGTCCAACCCGAGGCGTTGCAGATGGGCGAAGGTCTTGATGCGCAGGGTGTACAGCAGCCGTTCGCCGGTGCGGCCGGTCAGCCACTGGCCGGCCGCGCTGACCGCCCAGTCGATCAGCAGCACACCGAGCGCGATGCCCGACACGACGAGCAGGATCTGGCCGTGCTGCTCGTTGACGCCGCTGTCGATGCCGGTCCGGATCAGCGCGGGCAGCACCAGCTGCAGCAGGGCGTCCAACCCGATGAGCAGGAAGCCCAGCGACAGGGTCAGCTTGACCGGGGCCAGCAGCGAGCCCAGCCCGAAGTGCGGCTCGGGCGCTTGCGCGCGGGCGTCGGGGACCTCGGGGTCGTCATTGGCCGGGGGCAGCGCGGCCACCTTCGCCAACAGTTCGGGAGTGGCCTGCGCGCCTCCCGACAGGCCGCCGCCGGCGCCCCCGCCCGGGCCGCCGCCGAGTCCGGCGGCAGTCTGGGCGGCCAGCGCGCGATCGGCCGCGGGCGCGTCGTAGGGCTTCCAGAGCGCGACGGTGACGCCGTCGACGACCCGCTCAGCCTCGACTGGCGGAGGCGCCGCGGCCAGCTCGCCGGCGTCGATGCCCTCGACGTCATCGCCGGGGCCGGCCAGCAGCAACCGGAACAACGGGCTGCGGTCCATCAACTCGGCGAAGGTGCCGAGGTCGGCGACCCGCCCGTGCTCAAGCACCGCGATCCGGTCGGCCAGGGCCAGCGTCGAGCGCCGGTGCGCGATCAGCAGGGTGGTGCGGCCGGCGATCAGCCGCTCCAGGGTGGCCAGGATCTCGGCCTCGACGCGGGGGTCGACCGCGCTCGTCGCGTCGTCCAGCAACATGATCCGGGGCTCGGTGAGCAGCGCTCGGGCCAGGGCGATGCGCTGACGCTGACCGCCGGACAACGTCAGCCCGCGCTCCCCGACGAGCGTGTCATAGCCCTCGGGCAGCTCGTTGATGAACTCGTCGGCCTCGGCCGCGCGGGCGGCGGCGATCACCTGGCCGCGGTCGGCGTCGGGTCGGCCGTAGGCGATGTTGGCCGCGATCGAGTCGGAGAACAGGAAGCTGTCCTCGAACACCATGCCGATCGCGCTGCGGAGGTCGGCCATCGCCAGTGACCGGACGTCGACGCCGCCGACCGTCAGCGATCCGCGATGCACGTCGTAAAAGCGCGGCACCAGCATGGCCAGCGTCGACTTGCCGGAGCCGGCGCCGCCCACGATGGCCACGGTCTCGCCGGGGGCCACCCGCAATCGCAGGTCGTCCAGGACCGGTTCGGAGCGGCGGTAGCCGAAGCAGACGTCGTCGAAGTCCAGCCCGAGCGGACCCGCCGGCAGCGGGACGGGGTTCGGCGGGTCGAGCACCTCGGGCGCCGAGTCGATCACCTCGAGCACGCGCTCGACCCCGGCTCGGGCCTGCTGGCCGATGGTGAGCAGCGCCGTCATCTGCCGCACCGGGCCGACCAATTGACCGAGGTAGGTGGAGTAGGCGAGGAAGGTGCCCAGCGTGATCCGGCCGTTGAGGGCCAGCCAGCCGCCAAGCAGCAGCACCCCGATCTGGCCGAGGCCGGGCACCGCGGTCAAGGCCGAGGAGTACTTGGCCTGCAGCCGGACGACACGCATGCGCGAGCCGAACAATCGGCGGACCCGGCGGGTGAGGTCGGACACCTCCCGTTGCTCCTGGCCGAAGCCCTTCACCACCCGGACGCCGGTGACGGCCGCCTCGACCTGCCCGACCACCTCGCCCGCCTGCTGCTGCGCGTCCCAGTTGGCCGGGAAGAGGTCGCGGCGCGAGGCCAGCGCGATAAAGAAAATCGCGGGCGCGATCAGCAACGCGACGACGGTGAGCAGCGGCGAGAGGAACAGCATCGCGATCAGCGAGATGACGAACAGCAGCAGGTTGCCGGTGAGTGCCGGCATGAAGGCCAGCAGCCCCTGCACGAGGCCGACGTCGGTGATCGAGCGGCTGACGACCTGGCCGGTCTCCAGCTCGTCCTGGGCCGCTCCGTCCAGGCGTTGCAGGGAGGAGAAGATGTCGGCGCGCAGGTCGTATTGCACGTCCAGGGACAGCCGTCCGGCGCTGAAGCGGCGGAGGAAGGTCAGGCCGAATTGGGCCAGGGCGGCGACCAGCAGGATCCACACCCACGGCGCCACCGAGATCTGCTGGCCGGTGTGCGAGCCGCTGACGAGGTCGATGACGTGCTTGATCACCAACGGCACCAGAACCGAGATGACCGCGCCCAGGAAGGACGCGCCGAAGGACAGGATCACATCGCGGCGATGGCGCAGGCAGTAGCCCGCCAGCCGCTTCAACCACCCGGGCTGCTCACTGCTGGTTGCCACCGGGGGCTGAGTCGACACAAGGCCATTCTATGTCGATGCTTAGGCAGGCGAAGTTTTTCTGCCGCTAGCGAACCTCGCGCTTGCGACCGTCGGCCGCCCGGCGCCCGTAAAGTCAGCCCGTGCGCGAGCAGCCGGGGACGCGATGCTGAGCTTCGGCACGCTCGCGGTCGTCATGGTCGCCGGACTGCTCGGTCCGCTGCTGGCGACACCGCGCCGTTGGCATCTGCCGGTGGTGCTCGGGGAGTTGCTGGCCGGGATCGTGCTGGGCCGGACCGGGGTGGGCTACCTGCACCCGGACGAGCAGACTTTCACCTTCCTGGCCAACGTGGGCTTCGGGCTGGTCATGTTCGTTGCCGGCTCGCACGTGCCGATCCGCGACCGTCGGTTGCGCGCCGCGCTGCGGGTGGGCGTCTTCCGCGCGATCGTGGTCGGGCTGATCTCGGTCGGCCTGGGCTACGCCCTCGCCGCCGCGCTGGGAACCGGTCACGGCGCGCTGTACGCGGTGCTGATGGCCTCCTCCTCGGCGGCGTTGATCCTGCCCATCGTCGATTCGCTCGGCCTGGGCGGCCAGTCGGTGCTGGAGCTGCTGCCGCAAGTCGCGATCGCCGACGCCGCCTGCATCGTGGCCCTCCCGCTGGTGATCGAACCCGCGCACGCCGGCCGGGCCGCGGTGGGCGCGGTGGCGGTCCTGCTGGCCGCGCTGCTCGCCTTCGGGTTGCTGCGCTGGGCCGAGACGTCCGGACTGCGGCGCCGGGTGCACCGGGTGTCTGAGCATCGACAGTTCGCGGTGGAGTTGCGGGTCAGCCTCGCGGTGCTCTTCGGTCTCGCGGCGTTAGCCGAGCAGACCCACGTCTCCATCATGTTGGCTGGCTTCTCGCTCGGCCTGGCCGTTTCGGCCGTCGGTCCGCCCCGCCGGTTGGCCCGACAGCTCTTCGCCCTCACCGAGGGCTTCTTGGGAC
Source organism: Frankiales bacterium (assembly GCA_025963265.1). GTDB lineage: Bacteria > Actinomycetota > Actinomycetes > Mycobacteriales > Jatrophihabitantaceae > Jatrophihabitans_A. Next base: position 3,741 of record JAOPUY010000356.1, read on the forward strand.
CGGTCTTCTTCCTCTGGCTCGGAGCCAGCATCAGCCTGCGCGACCTCGGCCGTCATCCGCACTTCATCCTGGTCGGCCTGGGGCTCGGGGCCGGAGCCGTCATCGCCCACCTCGCGCTGCGGCTGCTCGGTCAACCGGCGTCGCTGGGCCTGCTGGCCGGCGCCCAACTCGGGGTGCCGGTGGCCGCGGCGACGATCGGCACCCAGTTGGGGGTGCTCGCGCCGGGGGAGTCGGCCGCGCTGCTGCTCGGCGCGTTAGTCGCCATCGGCGCCGCGATCGCCGGCGGCGCCGCAGCGGCCCGCGCCGGGCTGGTCGGGAAGGACTCAGGCGGGAAGGACTCAGGCGGGAAGGATTCAGGCGGGAAGGACTCAGAAGGGAAGGCGGAATCGACTGGCTGACGGCGCGATCAACTCGGCGGCCAAGTCGCCGAGGCTGCTCACCCGGTCCAGCACCTCCGCGGCCGTGAGCTGGGCCAGCCCGGGCTCGGTCAGCTCGGACCAACTGCGGGGCGCGGCCACCCACGGCATCGCCCGTCCGCGTAACGAGTACGGGCAGATCGTCGTCTTGGCCGGGTTGTTCTGACTCCAATCCAGCAGCACCTTGCCCGGACGCAGGGCCTTGGCCATCTTGGCCACCACCAGGTCGCCGTGCTCAGCGGCCATCGTCTCGGCCAGCGAGCGAGCGTAGCTCTGCACCACGCCGGCTGACTGGTCGGCCTGCAGCGGGACGTACAGCTGCAGCCCTTTGCTGCCGCTGGTCACCGGCACCGCGGCGAGGCCGTCGGCCGCCAGCCGATCCTTGAGCAGCAGCGCGACGGCGGCGCATTCGGCCAGGCTGGCCGGGGCGCCCGGGTCCAGGTCGATGACCAGCCGGTCCGGTTCGTGCACGCCACCGCGCGGACCGACCTGCCACTGCGGCACGTGCAGTTCCAACGCGGCCAGGTTCGCGGCCCAGATCAGTCCGGCCGTGTCCTCGATCAGCGGAAACCGAAGCGTCTCCTTGTCCCGCGAGGAACCCGGGGTGGGCAGCACGACCGTGCGCAGCCACTCCGGGACGTGGCTGGGGACGTTCTTCTCGAAGAACGGCGTCGAGGACGTCCCGTCCGGCCAGCGCAACCTAGTGACCGGCCGTCCGGCCAGCAGCGGCAGCAGCAAGGGCGCGATTCGCGCGTAGTAATCGAGGACCTGGGCCTTGGTCGTCCCCGCGTCCGGGTAGAGGACTTTCTCCAGCCGGGACAGCTTCAGCGTCCGGCCGTCCACGCTGACCGCCTGATTCTCGGACGCGCTCGGGGCAGACCGTGCGGACTTGGGCGCGGGGGACATAGGCTCATGCTGCCCGCCGAACGTGCGGTCACGCCAGTGCGGTGCCGGCCAGTGCCGGCTAGCGCCGAGCCGGAGTTGAGGAGATGCGATGCGAGCCATCTGGAAGGGCGCGGTGTCCTTCGGTCTGGTCAACGTTCCGGTGCGCCTGTTCGCCGCCACCGAGGAGCATGACATCCGCTTTCACCAGGTGCACCGGGAGGACGGCGGCCGGATCAAGTACAAGCGCACCTGCAGCGTGGACGGCGAGGAGGTCTCCTACGACGAGATCGCCAAGGGCTATGAGAGCTCCGACGGCAAGGTCGTGATCCTGACCGATGAGGACCTCGAGCAACTCCCGGTCGCGACCGGCCACGAGATCGACGTCGTCGAGTTCGTTCCGAGCGAGCAGGTCGATCCGATCCTGTTCGCCAAGAGCTATTACCTCGAGCCGGACGCCAAAGCGGTCAAGCCCTACGCGTTGCTGCGCGAGGCCCTGGTCGAGACCGACCGGGTCGCGGTCGTGAAGGTCGCGCTGCGCCAGAAGGAGACGCTGGCCGTGCTGCGGGTGCGTGACAAGGCCATCTTGTTGCAGACCATGCTCTGGCCGGATGAGATTCGCGCCGCCGACTTCGCCGCGCTGGAGGCCGACGTCGAATTGCGGCCGCAGGAGTTGAAGATGGCCGCCTCGTTGGTCGAGAGCATGGCCGCGGACTTCGAGCCCGCCCAGTTCACCGACGACTACCAGGCCGCGATGGCCGAGCTGATCGAGTCCAAGCTCAGTAGCGGGGATTCCGCGCCGGCGCCGGAGGTCGAGCCGGCTCCGGCCTCGCGCGGGGGCGAGGTCATCGACTTGCTCACCGCCTTGCAGCGCAGCGTCGAGCGGGCCCGCGGCGGGTCGGCCAGCGCCGCGACCACCGCGACGGACGCCGACGCGGCCGAGGCGGCGGCCGCAAAGACGTCGGCCAAGAAAGCTCCAGCCAAGAAGGCGCCGGCCAAGAGCGCGACCGCCAAGAAGGCCCCGGCCAAGAAGGCGCCGGCCAAGAAAGCTCCGGCCAAGACCAGCGTCGCCGATGAGGCGGCGACCGGCTGAGCAACCGCGACGGCCCGGCCCCGGCTGAGAACTAATCAGGCCACGGTCGCAACGACCGTGGCCTGATCGGGCGCTGCCCTCTGCCCACGTCCAGGTCGTGGTCGCGGCCAGCGGCGGCAGAAGCTCACCAGGCCGCGTCGCTGTGGCCTGTTGCCGGGCTTCACTTCTCACAGAGGCGAGCGTCAAAGTCGGGATGCGGCGCTCGCCGTAGAATTTGTATCGCAGATCCAGCTCTGGGGGGACACGGTTGTGACAGTGGCACTTTTGGGTCAGTCCCGGTGACCGAGTCCGCCGGCCTGGATCGCGCTTTTGCGGCGTTGGGCCTGGACGGCGGGGCGGTCAGCGTCTATCGCAGCCTGCTGGGCCTCGGCTCGGCGACCGCAACCGAGCTCGGCGCCGAATCCGAGCGCCCCGCCGTCCAGCGGGCCTTGACCGAACTGGTCGAGGTGGGGCTCATCGCGCTCGAGCAGGGGATCGACGGCGGCCGCTACCTCCCCGTCGCGCCGGACGCCGGGCTCCGGCTGCTGAGCCACCGCCGCGAGGGCGAGCTGACCCAGGCCGCGGTCGGGGTCCAGAACGCTTACCGGCGCTACCGGCGAGAGGTTCGCACCCAGGGTCTGGAGAACCTGGTCGAGGTGGTGACGGGTCCGGCCATCCTGCCGCGCATCAAGCAGGCCGAGGACCACGCGCAGCAACAGATTCGCCGGCTGGACTCCCCGCCCTACTACCGCACTCAGGCCTCCAACGAGACCGAGCTCGACCATCTCGCTCGCGGGGTCGGCTATCGCGTGGTCTACGCCCAAGCCTCGTTGGCTCGCGAGAACTACCTCGACGGCAACATCATCCCGTGCATCCGCGCCGGCGAGCAGGCCCGGGTGCTGGCCCATGTCCCGGTCAAGCTGACCGTCGTCGACGACGCCCTCGCCTTGGTGTCCCTCTCGATCACCGACGCCGACGTCAATCGGACCCTGCTCATCGTCCGCCCGTCCACGCTGTTCAGCGCGTTGGTCGGCCTGTTCGACCTGTGCTGGCAGTCCGGCCTGCCGATCCTGCCCAGCGGCGACATCTCCTCGCGGATCGAGCCGGTCGAGCGCCGGATGCTCGGGCTGCTCGCCGCCGGGATGAGCGATGAGGAGATCACCCGGACCCTGCGGGTCAGCCGCCGGACGTTCTTCCGCTACCTGGAGCGACTGCAGGCCCGGGCCGGGGTCGGCACCCGTTTTCAGCTGGGCGTGTACGCCGCGCAGCAGGGCTGGCTGACCGAGCTCTGATCGGCCGGGCGCCCGACTGGCAGACTGGCCCGATGCGTGGTTGGTCAGTGCTCAGACTCTCGGCCGTGCTCGGCTCGGCGCTGTCGCTGCTGCTCATCACGACCGGATGCACGGCGGCGCCGGAGCCGGGGGCTGACGCCGCCGCGACCAGCTCCGGCATCCCAACGCCGACGGCCGCCACGCCGTCGTCGGCCCAGCGGTCCACCGCCTCCTCGACCGCCACAGCCTCCTCGACTGCCGCCTCCTCGAGTGCCACTGCCTCCTCCACCGCCACCCCAGCCGCCAGCGCGAGCTGCGCGGTGCAGGCCGGCTTCGACTGCGACTTCCAGCGCCGGATCGCGGCCGTGACGAGCTACCTGGCCACCCGGCCGGGCACCGTCGGCATCGTGTTGCGGGACCGGATGACCGGGGCGGTCTGGCGCAACGACCAGGCGGGCACGGCGGTCTGGACGGCCTCGACCATCAAGCTGGCGATGGCCGTCGACCTGCTGCGACGGGACCGGGCGGGTCAAATCACGCTCTCGGCCGCCGACCGGGTCACGATGAACGCGATGTTGCACTCCTCCGACGATGACGCGGCCGACACGCTCTGGTTCAAGTACGCCGGCGCCGATCACCTCAGTTACAACGACGAGTTCCCGGCCTTCGGGATGACCTCGCTGGTTCCGCAATCAGGCTTCACCAACTACTTCCCCTACTGGGGATTTCAGAAATGCACGCCGGAGGACCTCGACCGGCTGATGCAGTACATCCTCACGACGGTCGCCCCGGCCGACCGGGCCTATCTGATCAGCGAGCTCCAGCACGTCGCGCCCGATCAGCAAGGGGGAGTGTGGGCCGCCGACTCGGGGGCCACCGCCGGCAGCAAGGACGGCTGGTCGCTCGAGCAGAGCGGCTGGGTGATGAACTCGGTCGGCTTCGCCGGTCCCGGGCAGCGCTACACCCTGGCGATCATGAACAGCCTGAACGGTCAGGGGGGCTACGACGAGGGCCGGGCCACCGACACCCGCGTCGCCCAGCTGCTGCTGGCCGGGCGGTGACCAGCGCCGGTGAGCGCCACCCTTGACGCGGCCGTCGCGGTCGGCCTGGCTCGCATCGAGGCGTTGCGGGCCGCGGCAAAGGGTCGACGCGTGCTCGTCGGCATCGCCGGATCGCCCGGATCGGGCAAGACCACGCTGGCCCTCGCGTTGACCGCCCGGCTTGGCCCGATGGCAGCCCACCTGCCGATGGACGGCTTTCACCTGGCCGACTCCGAGCTGGCCCGACTGGGCCGCTCCGATCGCAAGGGCGCGCCGGACACCTTCGATGTGGCCGGCTACCGGGCGATGTTGGACCGCGTCCGCGGCGGCGGCGACACCGTTTGGGCGCCGGCGTTCGATCGCGAGCTCGAGCAGCCGATCGCCGGCAGCATCGCGGTCGAGCCGGACGTCGCCGTGGTCGTGTCCGAGGGCAACTACCTGCTGTTGCCGCAACCGGGTTGGCGTGCGGTCGCCGCGCGCTTCGACGAGGTCTGGTTCTGCCGCACCGCTGAGACGGTTCGGCTGCGTCGCCTGATCGCCCGGCACGAGCAGTTCGGCAAGTCGCCGGCGGCGGCCCAGGCCTGGGCCCGTGGCCCGGATCAGCGCAACGCCGAGCTGGTCCAGGCCAGTCAACCGCGGGCCGCGCTGGTGCTCGACCTTGACACGTGACCTTATGGTCACCTATGGTCGGAGCGTGGATCTGGTGTTCAAGGCGTTGGCCGACCCGACGCGTCGGAGCTTGCTCGACGAGCTCTTCCGCGAAGACGGGCAGACGCTCACCGCACTGGAGGCCAGGCTGCCGATCAGCCGCTTCGGCGTCATGAAACACCTGAAGCTGCTGGAAGAAGCCGGCTTGGTGCTCACGCGCAAGCGGGGCCGCGAGAAGCTGCACTTCCTGAATCCGGTGCCGATCCGCGAAGTCCACGACCGCTGGGTCAGCAAGTACGCCGAGCCCTGGGCCGCGACGCTCAGCGAGCTCAAGACCAGACTGGAGAGACCAATGGAGAAGATCTTCGAGATCTACATCCGCACCACCCCAGAGGCCCTATGGGCGGCGATCACCGATGGGCCGACCCGCGCGAAGTTCCAGTTCGGGATGAGCGTTTCCTCCGATTGGAGCGAGGGATCGACCTTCGAGATGCGCGGCGGCAGCGACGCGCAGCTGCTGGGCGAGGGCGTCAACGTCGAGGTCGACCCGCCGCGTCGGTTGGTGCAGCGGATGACCGCGCTGTGGGGCGAGGACGTCAAGGCTGAGGGGAGCACCCGGATCACCTGGGAGATCGAGCCGGTCGCCGACTCCTGTCGGCTGATCCTCACCCATGACGAGCTCCGGGACGGCGCCAACGACCAGCTCTTCGGCGGGTGGCCGATGATCCTGTCTGGCCTCAAGACTTGGCTGGAGACCGGCCAGTTGCTGACGACCCCGGGCTCGCTGCTCTACACCTGAGCGGTTGCACCTGAGCGGTCAGCGCTCGGGCCCGGCCGACGCGACCGCCTTCAGGCCGGCTCGTCGGTCAGCGGCCAGTCGGCGAAGCGGAGCCGCAGGTCCTTCTTGGAGAATTTGCCGACGCTGGTCTTGGGGATCGCGTCGATGAACTCGATCGCGTCCGGGAGCCACCATTTGGCCACCATCGGACGGAGGTGCTCGCGGATCTCGGCCGAGGTGGCGGAGTGCCCTTCCTTGAGCACCACGCAGGCCAACGGCCGCTCGGCCCACCGCGGGTGGGCGACGGCGATCACCGCGGCCTCGGCCACCGCCGGGTGCGCCATGATCGCGTTCTCCAGCTCCACCGAGCTGATCCACTCGCCCCCGGACTTGATGAGGTCTTTGGTGCGGTCGGCGATGCGGATGGAGCCGCGCTCGTCGATCGCCGCGACGTCGCCGGTCTTCATCCAGCCGTCGGCCGTGGACAACTGGGTGTCCTCATCGGGCTGGTAGTACTCGCGGGCGCACCACGGGCCGCGCACCTGCAACTCGCCGGTGGCCTGGTCATCCCACGGCAGCTCGTCGATCGTGCCGGCCTCGACGATGCGCACCTCGACGCCGAACGGCGGCACCCCGGCTCGAGCGCGCTGGGCCGCCTGCACGTCCTCAGCGGCTCCGTCGAAGCGGCTGGCCAGTCGGGCCGAGGAGGCGACCGGATGGGTCTCGGTCATGCCCCAGGCCTGCAGGATCGGCAGGCCGACTTGCTCGCGGTAAGCCTCCGACAACGCCAGCGGCACCGCCGAGCCGCCACAGCCGATGTCGCGCAGCCGATGCGGCCGGCCGGCCAAGAACGGCAGCACGCCCTGCCAGATCGTCGGCACTCCGGCGGTGAAGCTCACCTGCTCGTCGACGATGAGGTCGGCCAGCTGCTGCGGGCTCATCATCGGTCCCGGCAAGACCAGGTCGGCGCCGACGCTGGGCGCCGCGTGGGCGATGCCCCAGGCGTTGGCGTGAAACATCGGCACCACCGGCATGGCCACGTCCCGCTCGCTGAGGCCGAACACGTTCGGCGCGACCACCGCCATCGTGTGCAGGATGGTCGAGC
>JAOPUY010000379.1 GCA_025963265.1 Frankiales bacterium
ACCAGCTGGAGGGCCTACGTGAGTACAGGCGCGGAACACTTGATCCGGCGGCGACGCCCAGCCAGCTCGCTCGCCGCCATACTCATGGCCGTGCTCGCGGCCCTCATCGCGATCACCGGCTGCACGAGCGGCAAGAGCGCCGCGCCGGCCAGTTCGACGCCTTCTGGCTCCGTCTCATCGTCGCCGACCACGTCCGCCGCCTCGGGCCCGTCTTCAGCCACGGCGGACAACCCGACCGACAGCGCCGCTGAGCAAGCGATCCGAACCGCTTACACCAGCTTCCTGAACCCGGCCTCGTCGGTGGACAAGTCAGTGTCGCTGCTGCAGGACGGCGAGGCGTTTCGCAGCACCCTGGAGTCGGCCACGACCGAGTCGCTGGCCAAGTCCGGCAGCGTCACGGTCTCGAAGGTCGTGCTGAACTCGCCCGACAAGGCCACCGTGACCTATTCGATCCTGCTGGGCGGCTCGCCGGTGATCGCCAACACCACCGGCTTCGCGGTGCGGGAGGACGGCGTCTGGAAGGTGTCCGGCGCGACCTTCTGCTCCCTGCTGACACTGCAGGGCCCGCTACCCGCCGCCTGCTCGCTGCCGGCCGCGACGTCGACGCCCAGCTGAGGTTTTCTAACGTGGCTCGCCCAGCGGCGCAGCGCCTCGACGTGGGCGCGCGCTCGGTGCCCCGGCCGATCACGCTGGCGACCCTGCTGGCCGTGCTGTTCCTGACGTTTCTCGACACCACGATCGTGACGGTGGCGCTGGGCGCCATCCACTACGACCTCGGCTCCGGAGTGATCCCGCTGCAGTGGGTGGTGAGCGCCTACTCGCTCGTGTTCGCGAGCCTGATGCTGACCGCGGGCTCGCTGAGCGACCGGCTCGGCCGAAAGTGGCTGCTGCTGGGCGGTCTAGCGGTGTTCTGCGCCGGATCGGTGCTGTGCGCGCTCGCGCCGAACGCCGGGACGTTGATCGCGGGCCGCGCGGTGATGGGGGCCGGCGCCGCCGCGTCCGAACCGGGCACCCTCTCGGTGCTGCGCCAGCTCTATCCGGTGCGCGCCGAGCGGGCCCGAGCGATCGGCGCCTGGGCCGCGGTCTCCGGACTCGCGCTGGCGCTGGGGCCGGTGATCGGTGGGCTGTTGGTGGCGGGAACCCACTGGCGCTCGGTGTTCTGGTTCAACCTGGTCCTCGGCCTGCTGCTGCTGTTGGCGGCATGGGCCTTCGTCCCGAACAGCGCCGACCCGCCGACCGGACGCTTGGACGTCGAGGGGTTCGCGCTCGGCGCCCTGACGCTGGCCGGCGTCACCTTCGCGGGAATCTCGGGCGAGCAGCACGGCTACGGCACGTGGTGGGTCCTGCTGCTGTTCGCAGTCAGCGCCGCCGCGCTGATCGGTCTCGTCGCGGTCGAGCGGCGGGCCGCCAACCCCATGCTCGAGCTGGGCTATCTGAAGAGCCCAGTCGTCAGCAGCGCCCTGTTCGTGGCGTTCGCCGTCTACTTCGGGGTGTTCGCCATCTTCGTGTTCACGACGCTCTACCTCGACCTGGTCGTCGGTTACTCAGGCTGGCGCTTGGCCGCCAGCTTCACGCCGATGGCCGCGGCGATCGTGGTGGGTTCGGTGCTGTCCGGACGCTGGGTGGGCCGCGTCGGCACCCGCTGGCCGATGATCGCCGGGTGCCTGGTCAGCGCCGTCGGCATCCTGTCGACCCGCCAGCACCTCGGGCCGCATCCGTCCTTTGGCTGGTTGAGCGTGGCGCTGGCCGTCACCGGCGTCGGCTTCGGCCTGGCCGTGGTGCCACTCACCGATGCCGTGCTCGGACACGTCCCGGCCGCCCTGTCGGGGATGGCCGCCTCGGCCACCAACACCGCGCGCCAGGTCGGCGCGGTGATCGGGGTGGCCGCCCTCGGCGCCCTCGTCAACTCCCACATCACCGGCGACTTCAGCGACCGCCTGCAAGGACTCGGCGTGTCGGGCACCGGCAAGAACTTCATCATCGGCCTGCTCGAGACCGGCGGCGACAACGCGAAGAGCATCGACCTCGCACACCCGCCCGCGATCATCAAGCCGTTGGTCGACGCCGGGACCGCGGCGTTTCTGCGGGGCGTGCAGGCCGCCCTCGTCACCGCGGCGGTGCTGATCCTCATCGCGGCCGTCGTGCTCGCGGTCGGCCTCAGGTCATCCCGATCGGATCGGCCGGGTGCTGCGGTCGGGCCATGAGGCCGCTCCGGGGCCCGTTCTGCCTGACCAGCTGCTTGATCATCTGCATGGCCTCCTCAGCCTGACGCAGCGCGGTCTTCGGGGCGTCGCCGGGTGCGGCGAGGTGTGTCCCGACACTGGCGGGGACGGACAGCTGACGGCCGTGGGCGAGGTAGGGCCGCGCCATCGCCGCGTCGACTCGCTCGGCCAGGCTGGCCAGGGCGGGTTCGGTGATCCTAGGGGCCAGGATCGCGAACTCGTCCGCGCCGAGGCGGGCGACGGTGTCCCCCGCCCGGACCTCCCCTTGCAGCCGCTGGCCGACGGCCATCAGCAGCTCGTCTCCAGTCTCGTGGCCATAGGCGTCATTGACCGTCTTAAACCCGTTCAGGTCCAGGCAAATCAGCCCGACGGCGGGAATCAGCGGCCGCCCCGGGCGGGGAGTGAGCGCGAGGGACAGCCGGTCGGCGAACAGCACGCGGTTGGCCAGTGCGGTCAGCGGATCGTGCGCGGCAGACTCGCCCAGCACCTGTTCGGCCAGCACCCGACGGGTGATGTTGACGTGGGAGACGACGGCGCCGCGCATCGGCGCGGCCAGGGCGAGGACGCGGAGCAAGAACCACCGTCGCGCCACCGGGGACGGACAGGCGTATTCCAGCTCCTCGCGGGCGGTGTCACCGGACAGGACCGCCCCGAGGATTCGAGCCGCGGTGGCCGCGGTCGCCGCGGCCTCGGATCCGATCTCGGCCGCCTGCTGGCACACGCGCAGATAATTCGCGCCGACGCCGACGCCGGCGCCGAGCGGATCACCGCCGTTGTCCAGCGCGAACCTCCGCCAGGCCTGGTTGACCACCACGATGAGGCCTTGCTCGTCGAGGACCGCGGTCGGGTCAGGCAGCGCGTCGAGGGCGGCCAGGGCGAGCTCGAGGTTCACGCGGCTCGCCACCCGGGCTCGTCGTCGAGAGCCGCCAGCGTCGAGATCACACCAGTTGATCGACGTCCGCCGGGGCGCCTTTATAGACGGATCGACCAAATGGCCGGACAAACCGACCAGCTAACGGAATCGACGGACTAGCTCCCGCTGAGCTCGGTGGACACGATCATCGCGCCCGACTGCGGTCCGTGGGCGTTTCCGACGGCCGCGACCTTGGCGTTCGGGACCTGCCTCGGACCACAGTCGCCGCGTAGCTGCAAGACCGCCTCGTTGAGGTGCGCGAGGCCGTGCAACCGACCCTCCGACAGCTGGCCGCCGTGCGTGTTCAAGGGCATCCGGCCACCCGGGTTGATCGTCTTGCCGCCATCGACCCAGTCGCCGAATTCGCCGATGCCGCAGATCTGCAACGCCTCGACCCAGGAGATGGTGATATGGGTGAACCCGTCGTAGAGCTCCAGCAGGTCGACGTCGTCCGGCCGGAACGACGAACGCTCCCAAAGCGTCTGGCCCGCATTCAAGGTGCCGCCGAACAAGAAGTCATCGGCCACCGCCCAGTCCGGGTTAGAGCCGGTTCCGTAGGCCATCGCGTCGATGTAGACCGGCGTGGTGGGCAGGTCCGCCGCCCGTTCGGCGGTGGTGATGATGGCCGCGCACGCGCCGTTGACGGGGTAATCGCAGTCGAGCAGGTGCAACGGGTCAGCCAGCAACCGGGAGTTCAGGTAGTCCTCCATGGTGATCTCATCCCGCAGCACCGCCCGGTCGTTCATCGCCCCCCAGCGCCGCGCGTTCACCGCGATGTGTCCGTAGTCCTCGATGGACGCGCCGTAATCGTGAATCCGCCGGCGCATCCGCATGCCCATGGTGGGGATCAGGCCGTTCACGCCGTACACCCCGCCGGCGGTCATGCCGCCCGCGCCGGGCGTGGGCGGCGGCGGGGACAGGCTGATCTTTCCGGTCGAGCCGGCCGATCGGGTGATGCCCCGATAAACCAAGGCCGTCTCGCACGCGCCGCTGGCGACCGCCGTGTAGGCCGCCATCGCGGCGGCCAGCCCGGAGGGACCGCTTCCCATGATGTCCTGGAACGCCACGAGGTTGGGGATTCCCAGGCCACGCTGGACGTAGATCGCATTGGGCGCGTCGATGCCGAAGCTGTATTGGAAGATCGCGTCGATGTCCGGACCACGGAGTCCGGCGTCCTTCATGGCGTTGTTCGCCGCGACGAGGGTGAGGCGCTCGGGCGCCGGATCGCCGCCTCGGCTGACGTGGGAGTAGCCGACTCCGCTGATGGCGACTCTGCGCATACCGGAAAACCTCCAAGGATGGGGCGGGTTGAACAAGACGGAGTCAGCGGCGGCCGCGCCGCCCGCTGGGGATTAGGCCGGTGTGAACTGAGGAATCAGGGTCCCGTCGCCGATGTCCTCGAAGCAGGCCTGCACCGTCATGCCGATCGACAGCGCCTCCGGATCGCAATCCACGACGTTGGTGTAGAGCCGCACCCCCGGCGCGTCGGCGAGGTCGATCAGGCCGATGACGTAGGGGGTGTGGAACGCCGGGTGGAAGTTCTGATGGATCACCGCGAACGAGTAAAGCGTGCCAGCTCCGCTCACTTCGGTGTA
>JAOPUY010000384.1 GCA_025963265.1 Frankiales bacterium
CCGCGACCCAGGCCTCGCTGCTCTCGCTGATCGCCAGCCCCATCCTCGGCATGACGGTGGCGCTGGCCGTCCGCTGCGTCGCCGGCAGCGTCAATGATCGCCCGGACGGATTCCGGATCGCCGATGAACTGGCCAAACGCGACGTCCACCTCAGCCTGCTCATCCGCGAGGGCCTGCCCGACGAGGGTCATCGGACGTTTCACGGCACGACGGTGGACGGTTCCGAGCTGACGTTGCACGTGTTCGACCGCGACATGATCACCACGGGCGCGCTCTACGCGCTGTATCGGCAGATCCGCGTCCGCACCGAGATCACCCCAGGACCGGCGCTGTCCCTGGAGCGGCTGGCCGAGCACCGCTCGTTGCTGGCGATGTGCTCGGTGGCCGCGCGGGCCCGGGTGCCCGCGCTGGTGGCCGGGGTGCCCTGCGGCAGCGACACGATGGTGCTGGCCTACGAGCGGGTCACCGGCACGCCGCTCGATCAGGCCGATCCGCTGCCCGACACGCTGCTGGACGAGCTGTGGGAGCAGGTGGGGCGGCTGCACCACGACCGGGTGACCCACCGCGGCCTCAGCGCCGCGGCGATCTTGCTCGATGATCACGGGCACGTCGTGCTGCCGATTCCCAAAGAGGGCGCCGCGTTCGCGACTGATCTGCGGATCACGCTGGATCGCGCCCAACTGCTCATGACCACGGCCGAGTTGGCCGGCGCCGACCGCGCCGTGCAAGCCGCGCGGGCTCGGCTGGCCGATGACGAGTTAGCCGCGGTGCTGCCGATCCTGCAGCCGATCGTGCTCCCCCGCGAGAGCCGCACCAGCCTCAAGCGGCACGCCGGCCTGATCGAGGCGGTGCGCGACCAGATCCAGGGGCAGATCCATCAACCGGCCCCCGAGCTGTCCCGAGTCGAGCGGGTCCGGCCGCGCACCGTCGTCACCATCTTCGCCGTGATCGTCGCCGCCAACCTGCTGGTCGGCCAGCTGGGCTCGGTCGACCTGGTCACGGTGTTCGCCTCGGCCCGGCTGCGCTGGCTGCCGGTCCTGGCCGTGGCCTCGGCCGCGACCTACGCCGGCGCCGCGCTGTCTTTGGTGGGCTTCGTCCGGGAGCGCCTGTCCTTCGCGCGCACCGTGCTGGCCCAGCTCGCCGCCTCGTTCACCGGTTTCGTCACCCCGCCCGCGGTCGGCGGCTTGGCGGTCAACATCCGCTTCCTGCAAAAGGCCGGACTGACCACCACCGCCGCGGCGACCAGTGTCGGGTTGTCGCAGGTCGTCAACGCCATCTCGCACGTGCTGCTGCTGCTCGGCTTCGCGACGGCGACTGGGGTGTCCTCCGATCACCGGCTGCCCGTGCCCGGTTGGGCATTCCTGGTGCTGGGCCTGGCGGCCGCCTTGGCCTTGGCGATCTTGGCCATTCCGTCGCCGCGGCGCTGGTTGCTGGCCTGGCTGCTCCCACCGCTACGCGAGGCGCTGCCGCGTCTGCTGAATCTGCTGACCCGACCGCTGAAGCTGGCTCAGGCAGTGGGCGGCACCGTATTGCTGAACGCGGCCTACATCGCCGCCTTGTGGGCGGCCGTGCACGCTTTTGCCGGCACCGTGGCGTTCCCGGCCGTCGCCGTCGTCTACCTGACCGGCGCGGCCATCGCCTCGGCGGCCCCGACGCCGGGCGGACTGGGGGCGGTCGAGCTGGCCCTGTCCACCGGGCTGGCCGCCGCCGGCATGCCGAGCGCGGCCGCGGTCAGCGCCGTGCTGCTCTACCGAATCGCGACGTTCTGGCTGCCGGTGCCCGTCGGCTGGGGCGCGTTGCACTGGCTGCGCCGACTCGACGCCCTCTGAGGCCGTGGAAGACTGGAGGCCGAGCGATTGTTAGCCCGAACAAGAGCGACCGAACAACAAGCGCTCCCACAACAAGCGCCTAACGACCAGCGACCCACCCGCGACTAACTAGCCAGCGACACCGGCATTGGCTTGACCAAGGAGTTCACGTGCTCGATCCAGCGGAACTGTACGAGTTCAGCGAGCCGCGGCTGGCTCTTGACCGGCCGGTTCTGGTGCAGGCGCTGGACGGCTTCGTGGACGCCGGCGGGGCCGTGCGGCTGGCCCGCGAGCACCTGCTGGCCGGACCGGACACCGAGATCGTCGCCACCTTCGACGTGGATCAGCTTTATGACTACCGCGCCCGCCGTCCCGACATGATCTTCGCCAGCGACCACTGGCAGTCCTACGCCGATCCCAAGCTGGCTTTGTACGCCGCGCGGGACGAGGCCGGCGTGGCGTTCCTCGTCTTGGCCGGTCCCGAGCCCGACGCGCAATGGGAGCGCTACGTCCAAGCCGTCACCCAGATCGTCGAGACGTTGGACGTGCGGCTGGCCATCGGCTTGAACGCGATCCCGATGGGCGTGCCGCACACCCGCCCGATCAACGTCATCTCCCACGGCAGCCGACCGGAATTGGTGGCCAAGTCCAACAACTGGATCGGGACGGTCCGGGTGCCCGCGAGCCTCGGGCACCTGCTCGAGTACCGGCTGGG
>JAOPUY010000406.1 GCA_025963265.1 Frankiales bacterium
ATCGGAGAATCGACGCCCAAACGCACATAGCCAACGGCCCGCCGGGCCGCCCGATTGGCCTTCGCCGCAGCCGCTGCCAGCTCCTCGAGAGTGCACAGTTGCCGGCGCACCGCGCAGTCACCGAGCGCGACGCTGTCGACGAGCGGTATCAGCGCGGCCAACTCGGTGAACACCTGCGTCGGCGCCGAGACCCTGAGGCCGTCCACCACGCGAACCGCTGCTTCGGCCGGCGCGATGTGGACGCGCACCTGCCGACGGCGGCGGCGGTGGTTGGCGTGAGTGACGCTCACGTCCTCGCTCGGATCGGCCGGAACGGGCAGCCCCCAGAGCCGCGCGGCGGTGAAGTGACTTGCGTAGGCGTCGGCCGGGTGGGGCACCAGGGCGGCCGCGGCGCGCACTCCGGGCCGGTCGGCCGCTGACGCCGGCACGTAAACGCCGTGGATCACGCGGCGGTATTCCTTGCCCAACAACTCTGAGCGCTGGATCCCCTGTCGGTACGCGGTTGCCGCGCGGAACGGGGCGAGGTGGGGTTGGTCGGCTGGCATCCGGCAACTGTCGCGCGACCACGCCGGCGGTCGCCGATTTCGTCCACAGAGCTGCGCTCAGATTCGTCCGTATGGACGTTTTCGGGGATGTGCGCTGCGGTTAGCTCGCCGAATTCGTCCGTATGGACATTTTTGGACGCTGTTTCGGCGGCTAGCTCGTCGAATTCGTCCGTATGGACGATTTTGCGAGCTGCAAGCCCGAGCTGGAGCTGCAAGCCGGAGCTGGAGCTGGAGCTGGGAATTGCGAGCCGGAGCTGGAGCTGCGAGCTGGGAGCTGCGAGCTGGACTGGACCCGGAGCCCGAGCTGCGAGCCGTAGCTGCTGCTGGTTGCTCGGCGGGGGTAGGCCGAGTCGCAGCGGTTAGCGGGCGGCTACGTAGGCGTCGATCTCGGCTAGCAGCGAGGACTTGACCGCATCCGGGGCGAAGGAGACGTTGACGGTGTTGCGCGCCAACTGCGCGATCCCCTGCTCGTCGAGGTCCAGCAACGCGGCCGCGACGGCGTACTCGCGGTTCAGGTCGGTCGAGAACATCGGCGGGTCGTCGGAGTTGATCGTCACCGGCACCCCGGCCGCGACCATGGCCGGCAGCGGATGCTCCTCCAGCCGAGCCACCGCCCGGGTGGCGATGTTCGACGTCGGGCACACCTCGAGCGGGATCTGGTGCTCAGCCAGATAGGCCAGCAAGGCTGGATCCTGGACGGCCGACGTGCCGTGCCCGATTCGCTCGGCGCCCAAGTAGTTCAGCGCGTCCCAGATCGTCTCGGGTCCGGTCGTCTCGCCGGCGTGCGGCACGCTGTGCAGCCCGATGGCCCGCGCGGCGTCGAAGAAGGGCTTGAACTGCGGCCGGGGCACGCCGATCTCTGGTCCGCCGAGACCAAAGCACACCAGGCCCTCGGGCCGCAGCCGGGTCGCGAGGTCGGCGGTGATCTCGGCCGAGGGCAGGCCAGCCTCGCCGGGGATGTCGAAGGACCACCGAAGGACGATGCCCAGCTCGCGCTCGGCCGCCACCCGGGCGTCCTCGACCGCCTCCATGAAGGCCTCGGCGGGAATGCCGCGGACCACCGACGAGTACGGCGTGAGCGTCAGCTCGGCGTAGCGGATGTTCAAGCCCGCCATGTCGCGGGCGATCTCGTAGGTCAGCATCCGCACATCCTCGGCGTCCTGGATGACGTCCACGACCGACAGGTAGACCTGCACGAAGTGCGCGAAGTCTGAGAACGTGAAGTACTCGGCCAACAGTGCCTCGTCGGCCGGCACCCCAGCGGGCGGATGCCGCGCCGCCAACTCCGCGACGATCCGGGGCGAGGCCGAGCCGACGTGGTGCACGTGCACCTCGGCTTTGGGCAGCCCGGCGATGAACGCGGCGTACGGCGAAGGGGTCAGCAGGAGCTCGGCGGCGGTTGCGATCGTCATCCGAGCATCATCTCAGCCCAGCGCGGCCGAGACGATCTCGCGGGCCTCCTGCTGGATCTGCGCCAAGTGCTCCGGGCCGGCGAAGGACTCGGCGTAGAGCTTGTAGACGTCCTCCGTGCCCGAGGGGCGGGCGGCGAACCAACCGCGGTCGGTCGTCACCTTCAAACCGCCGATCGCCGCGCCGTTGCCCGGCGCCGTGGTCAAGCGGGCGGTGATCGGGTCGCCGGCGAGCTCGGAGGCCGCGACCTGCTCGGGCGCCAGCTTGCCGAGAATCGACTTTTGTTCGCGAGTGGCGGGGGAATCTATCCGCGCGTAGGCCGGAGACCCAAAGCGCTCGGTGAGGGCCCGGTAGTGCTGCGACGGCGATTGGCCAGTCACCGCCTGGATCTCCGAGGCCAGCAGGCAGAGGATGATCCCGTCTTTGTCGGTCGTCCACACCGAGCCGTCCCGCTGCAGGAAGGAGGCCCCGGCCGACTCCTCGCCGCCGAAGCCGATCGAGCCGTCGAGCAAGCCGGGCACGAACCACTTGAACCCGACCGGGACCTCGATCAGCGAGCGTCCGAGCTCGGCCGCCACCCGGTCGATCATCGAGGACGAGACCAGGGTCTTGCCGATCGCGGCGTCCGGGCGCCAGTCGGGCCGGTTCGCGTACAAATAGTGGATGGCCACCGCCAGATAGTGATTCGGGTTCATCAAGCCGCCGTCGGGCGTGACGATCCCGTGCCGAT
>JAOPUY010000421.1 GCA_025963265.1 Frankiales bacterium
CCGGGCCGCCCTGCAGCAGCGCCACACCCTGCACGTGAGGGTGCTGGATCTCGATGAGTTGAAGCCGAAGAAGCCCAGCTAGCTGGTCCTCAGACCGGTCGAGCCGCCCTTCGGCTCGCAGTCAGACCCGTCGAGCCGCCCTTCGGCTCGCGATCAGACCCGTCGAGCCGCCCTTCGGCTCGCAGTCAGACTTTGTCCAACAGATCCCGGACGACCGCGTCGGCCAACAGCCGACCACGCTGAGTGAGCACTAGTCGGCCCTCGCCCACCGCGTACCGGTCGGCCAGCCCCCAGGTCACGCACTGCTCGGCGTGCCAGGTCGCGGGCTCGGGCAGCGCGGACAGATCCAGTCCCTGCCGCGTCCGCACCTGGAGCATCAGGCGCTCGGTGAGCCGGTCTCGCTCGGCCAACCGCTCACGGCCGGCGGCCGGACTGCGCCCGGCGTCGAGGGCGGCCGCGTACCGGCTCGGGTGTTTGACGTTCCACCACCGGGTGCCACCGACGTGGCTGTGCGCGCCCGGCCCGGCGCCCCACCAGTTGGCGCCGGCCCAGTAGAGCTGGTTGTGCCGGCAGCGGGCCGCCTCGGTGCGCGACCAGTTCGACACCTCATACCAGTCGAAACCGGCGGTGGCCAGGGCGTCGTCGGCCTGCAGGTAGCGATCGGCCAGCACGTCGTCGTCCGGCGCCGGCAACCGGCCCGAGCTGACCTTGCGGGCCAGCGCGGTGCCGTCCTCCACGATGAGGGCGTAGGCGCTGACGTGATCGGCTCCCGACCCGATCACCGCGTCCAGCGAGCGTTGCCAGTCCTCGTCGGTCTCACCCGGGGTGCCGTAGATCAGATCGAGGTTCACGTGCTCGAAGCCGGCGGCGCGCGCCTCGTCCACGGCTTCCAGCGCCCGCGACGGGCGGTGCACCCGGTCGAGCACCTGCAGCACGCTGGGCACGGCTGACTGCATGCCGAGCGAGATCCGGGTGAAGCCGGCCTCGCGCAGATGAGCCAGATAGGCCGGCGTCACCGACTCAGGATTGGCCTCGGTCGTCACCTCGGCGTCCGGGTGCAGGCCGAATTCCGAGCGGATCTCGGCCAGGATCAGACCCAGGTGCTCAGCCGGCAGCAGCGTCGGCGTCCCACCGCCGAAGAAGACCGTGGACACTCCGGGCGTGCTGGCCGGCAGCACGTCGCGGGCGAGCCGGATCTCGGCCAGCACAGTGTCGGCGTAGGAGCCGCGGCTGACCCCGTTGCCCAACTCCTCGGCGGTGTAGGTGTTGAAGTCGCAGTAGCCGCAGCGGACCGAGCAGAACGGGATGTGGACGTAGAAGCCGAACTCAGCGCCGCGCAACTCCAGCAACGAGCTCTCGCTCAGGCGTCCGTCCAGCGGGGCGGTCTCGGTCCGGGAGTCGGTCGGGCCGGCTGGTGGCGCGCTTGATGGCATGCCCCCAGTGTGACTGACCGCCGCTAACCGCGGCCGGCTAGCCGCTGACGTCCACGCTGATGAAGCTGTCGTAGTGGTCGGCGGTGTAGTAGTACTGCCCGGCCGAGCCGGTGATGATCCGCCGAGCGCCGCGATCGGCCGAGCCCGGAGTGGCGACGGTGTACTCGTGGTAGTACCCGTTGGGCCGGATCGGCAGGTGGCGCTCGGCGTTGTCGAACACCTCGCCGTCCTCCCGGTTCGGGTAGGGGCCGTCCCGCTCGATGAGCCGGACGGTGTCGGCGGCCTGCGGCGGCAGCGCGGAGAGGGCGATTCCGCCGTTGACCGGGTGGGTGGCCGCCGTCGTGGCCGTGGCCGTCGGACTCGCGGTGGCGGTGGCGCTCGGGCCGGCCGGGTGGCCGCCGCTGCCGCCGCCGTTGCCGTCGAGCGCCCGGACCCCATAGCCGATCCCCAGCAGCAACAGGAGAATGATCAAGGCCAGCAACGGACGCCTGCGCAACAGCGTCCGTGGATCAGGCATTGGGACAGCCTAGTTGGGGCTGAGCCCGCCCCACACACCGAAGGGACCACCATGATTGACGCGCTGTGCGCCGCCTCGATCCGGATCACCGGAGCCGACTCGCAGGAGATCGAGGCCTACTTCGCCCATCCCGACGCCGACGTCGAGCCGGGCCCGCGCGGCGGGATCGTGATGATCCACCACATGCCGGGCTTCGACGCGTGGACCAAGGAGGTCGCTCGGCGCTTTGCCACCCACGGCTACAACGTCGTCGTCCCCAACCTGTACTGGCGGGAGGCCCCCGGCGCCGAGCCGGACGACGCGGCGGCGGTCGCTCGGGCCGGCGGCGGCGTGCCGGACGCGCGACTGATCGGCGACGTCGGCGGCGCGATCGACTATCTGCGGGCGCTGCCCAGCTCCAACGGCAAGGTCGGCGTCATCGGGCACTGCTCGGGCGGTAGGCAGTCAGTGCTGGCCGCGTGCAATCTGCCGCTGGACGCCGCGGTCGACTGCTACGGCGCCTTCGTGGTCGGCACGCCGCCAGCCGGGTCGCCGATGAAGGTCGGCGGCATCGAGGACCAGCTAGGCAACCTCGGCTGCCCGTTGCTGGGCCTGTTCGGCGAGGATGACCAGTACCCCTCCCCCGACCAGGTCGCCGAGCTGGACCGGCTGCTGACCGGACACGGCAAGGAGCATGAGTTCCATTCCTACCCCGGCGCCGGTCACGCCTTCTTCGCGACCGACCGCACGGCCTATCGGGTCGAGGCGGCCCTGGACGGCTACGCCAAGATCGACGCCTTCTTCGCCCAGCACCTGGCCAACTGAGACTCGCCGACCTGAGAACGGAGCAATCGATGTGCACTTACTCCACTGAGCACGCCGCGGTCAGCGGCAGCGGCAAGGGCCGCCACGGCTGGTTCGCCCTCGACGAGGCGACGGTCTACTTCGACCACCCCGTCCACGCGCTGGCTGAGCACACCCTCAATATCGACCTGACCAACTCGGCGGCGGCGCCGGGCGAGCGAATCGCCCTCGAGCTCACCGCCGCCTCGGCCCGCGAGCTGGTGGCGGCCATCGAACGGGCGCTCGGCAGCGTGCCGGCCGGGCTGCTGGCCGGGTGAGCTAGAGCCGCCGTTCGCGGGCGCGTTATGGTCTGGGCATGTTCGCCGCCTACGCCGCCTCGCTCAACGCCAACGAACCGCTGTCCGCCCTCGCGCTCGGCGAGCGCCCCGAGCCCGTGGAGAAGGAGGGGTGGAGCGTCGTCGAGGTCAAAGCGGCGAGCCTGAACCACCACGACCTGTGGACGCTGCGGGGCGTGGGGATCACCGAGGCCGCGTTGCCGATGATCCTCGGCTGCGACGCCGCTGGC
>JAOPUY010000438.1 GCA_025963265.1 Frankiales bacterium
GCCGCGGTCGAAGCCGCTAGAGCTAGAGATCGAGCCCGGTGAGGACCATGATCCGTTCCTCGGTGAGGTCGTTCATGGCTGAGGCCAGACCCTCGCGTCCGACTCCGGACTCCTTCCAACCGCCATAGGGCATCTGATCCGCGCGGTAGCTCGGGACGTCGCCGATGATCACGCCGCCGACCTCGAGCTCGCGCAGCGCGCGGAACGCGATCTGGACGTCTTTGGTGAACACCCCGGCCTGCAACCCGTATTGCGAAGCGTTGACCTGCGCGAAACCGTCTTCGATGTCACTGAAGCGGGCCACCGACAGCACCGGCCCGAACACCTCGTCTTGCGCCAAATGCGTCCCCGCGGGGACGTCGGCCACCACCGTCGGGGCGACCGAGCGGCCTTCGCGGGTGCCGCCGGCCAGCACCGATGCGCCGCCCGCGCGCGCCTGTTCCACCCACTCGAGGATGCGCTCGGCGGCCGCGTCGTTGATGACCGGCCCGACCTGCACCCCGTCCGCGCTCGGATCACCGGTCGGCAGCTTGGCCACCTCAGCCACCAGCGCGGCCACGAACTCGGAGTAGATGTCCTCGTGCACGATGACCCGCTGCACAGCCACGCAGGACTGCCCGGCCTGGTAGTTAGAGAACAGCGCGATCCGCGCCGCCGCCCCGGCCAGATCAGGCCAGTCGGAGTTCACCAGCACCGCGGCGTTGCCGCCGAGCTCCAGCGTCACATGCTTGCGCGGCGCCTGAGCCTTAATCGACCAGCCGACCGGGCCTGAGCCGGTGAAGGAGATCACCGGCAGCCGCGGGTCGGCGACCAGGGCCGCCATCTTCTCATTCGCCACCGGCAGCACGCTGACCATCCGCGGCGGAAGCTGAGTCTCGGCGATGATCTCGGCCAGCAGCAAGGCGGTCAATGGCGTAGCGGGCGCGGGCTTGAGCAAGATCGGCGCCCCGACCGCGATCGCCGGCGCCACCTTGTGCGCGACCAGGTTGAGCGGAAAATTGAACGGCGCGATGCCCAGCACCGGCCCCCGCGGAAACCGCCGGACGACGCCCAGCCGGCCGGTTGCCGCGGCATCGGTATCCAATCGCTGCAACGTGCCGGAGAAGCGCCGGGTCTCCTCCGCGGCCCACCGGAAAGTCGAGATCGCCCGCGCTACTTCCCCCCGCGACCAGATCAGCGGCTTGCCGTTCTCGGCCGTGATCAGTTCGGCGAACTCGTTCGCGCGCTCGGCGATCCGGGCCGAGATGTGGTCCAGCGCCGTCGCCCGCAGATGAGCGGGCGTCGCCTGGGCCGCCAGCCGTCCCGCGTCCAGATCGGCGACCGCCCGCTCGACCTGGGCGTCGGTCGGCACGGACACGACCCCGACCACCGAGCCGTCCCAGGGCGAGGTGACCTCCAAGACGTCCTCGCCGTAGGTCGCAACACCGGAGAGGTAGAACGGCGACGCGTCAGACATCGCGGGATCCCATCGATTCTGACGCCGCGGCGAACGCCTCGAAAAAGACGTCCAAGCCCTCGCGCAACAGCTCGTCGCCGATGGCCAACGGCGGCAGGAACCGGAAGACGTTGCCGAACGTGCCGGCGGTGAGCGTGACCAGCCCGCGCGCGTGGCAGGCCTTGTTCACCGCGGCCGCCAATTCAGGGAACGGCGTCTTGGCGACCGGGTCGGAGACGAGCTCGATGGCCAGCATCGCGCCCCGGCCGCGGACATCGCCCACGCTCGGGTACTGCGCGGCCAGCTGCCGCAGTCGCGGCAGCATGATCGCCTCGATCTCGCGGGCCCGACGCGGCAGATCCTCGGCCTTCATCGTCTCGATCGCGCCCAACGCGGCCGCGCATGCGACCGGGTTGCCGCCGTAAGTGCCGCCCAGACCGCCCGCGTGCACCGCGTCCATCAATTCCGTCCGACCAGTCACGGCCGACAGCGGCAGCCCGCCGGCGATGCCCTTGGCCGTCGTGATCAGGTCGGGGACCACGCCCTCGTAATCGCAGGCGAACCAGTCGCCGGTGCGGCAGAAGCCTGACTGGATCTCATCGGCGATGAACACGATGCCGTTGGCCGAGCACCAGTCGGCGACCCGGGCCAGCCAGCCCGGCGGCGGGACGATGAACCCGCCCTCGCCCTGGATCGGCTCGATGATGACCGCCGCCACGTTGGACTCGCCGACCTGGGCGTGCACCAATTCGACGAACGCCGCGAAACTTTCATCGGCACAGTTGTCCGGGCCGGTCGGCCAACGGTAGGGGTAGGCCATCGGCACCCGGTAGATCTCGTTGGCGAACGGACCGAAGCGATGCTTGTACGGCATGTTCTTGGCGGTCAACGCCATCGTCAGATTGGTCCGCCCGTGATAGGCGTGGTCGAAGGCGACGACGGCCGGTCGGCCGGTGGCGTGCCGAGCGATCTTGACCGCGTTCTCGACCGCCTCGGCCCCTGAGTTCAACAACAACGACCGCTTGTCGTGCGAACCGGGGGTGATCGAATTCAATTCCTCCGCCACGTCGAGGTAGAGCTCATACGGCGACAGCA
>JAOPUY010000457.1 GCA_025963265.1 Frankiales bacterium
ACGGGCGAAATCGGCGACAGCCCGAGCCGCGACCGCACCGTTGTCGGTGAGGTTGTCGCACGGGACGATCGCGATCGGACCGGCGTCGGCCGCGCGCCGGGCGGCCAGCCCCGCGACAAGCCGGCCGGCCACGGTGCTGAGCGGCCCGTCCCCGCCGGCCTTGAGCGCAGCCAGGTCCCGCTCGGTCGCCGGTCCGTCGCGGTACCCGGCCTCGGTGACGGTCAGGGTCAACAGCCGGGTCTGGGCTGAAGCCAGATAGCCCAGCCAACTGCCGAGATCCGCGCCGGGATGGCAGGCGCTCAGGCTGCTGATCAACTCGCGCCGATCGCCGTCGCCGGACCGGGTCACGAGCGTGTACACATCGCCCTGCTCGGTCAGCGCCTCGGCCAACTCCGGGCGGCGGCCGGTGAAGGCGGCGATCCCCCAGTCCGCGGCGTCCGGCGCGTGTTCGGTGTAGAAAGCCTGATGGGCGCGGAAGAAATTGCCCAACCCGAGATGGACGTGCCGCACCGGCGCCGCCGGTCGGCCGTCTCGCCGCGCGAGCGAGCTGGTCACAGCTTGAACACGTGGCGTGGGTTGTCGGCCGTGAGCGTGTGGGCGATCTCGAACGCCTCGTCCTCGGCGATCCGGTGCTCGGCCGCCAAGCCGGCCAGATAGCCGGCGTCAATGCGCCGCGACATGTCGTGGCGGGCCGGGATCGAGCAGAATGCCCTGGTGTCGTCGATGAATCCGCTGGTGCGGGTGAAGCCAGCCGTCTCGGTCACTGCCGCGCGGTAGCGGCGGATCGCCTCCGGCGCGTCGAGGAACCACCACGGCGCGCCGGCGTACACCGACGGGTAGAAGCCGGCCAGCGGCGCGATCTCGCGCGAGAACAGGGTCTCATCCACGGTGAACAGCACCAGGTGCAGGTTGGGATGAGTGCCGTAGCGGTTGAGCAGCGGCCGCAGCGCCCGGGTGAACTCCAGGCCGACCCCGATGTCGTTACCGGCGTCTGGTCCGAACCGGGCGAACGTCGGCTCGTGGTGATTGCGCAGCACACCGGGGTGCACGGTCATGACCAGGCCGTCATCGCAGGACATCCGGGCCATCTCGCTCAGCATGCTGCGGCGGAAGGCGGTGGCCTCGGCCGCGGTCGCCTGTCCGAGCAGGGCCGCCGCGAAGATGCGCTCGGCCTCGGCCGCGCCCAGCGGCTCGCTCTGAGCGTCGATGCAGCCGTGGTCGGCCGACACCGCGCCCTGCGCGATGAAGTGCCGCCGCCGGTCCTCCAGCGCGGCGAGGTAACCGCGGTAGTCGCCGACCTCCGCGCCGGCCGCGTGGCCGAGCGCGGCGACCGCCCTCGACCAGCCAGCGGCGCTCGGATCGAGGTAGCGGTCGGGCCGGAAGGTCGGGATGACCCGGGCGGTGAAGCCGGGATCGTCGCGCAGCGCGGCGTGCGCGGCGAGGTCGTCGGCTGGGTCGTCGGTGGTGGCCAGCACCTCGATGCCGAACCGCTCGAACAGCGCCCGCGGCCGGAACTCCGGCCGGGACAGGCAGTCGGCCACCTGGTCGTACAGCGCGTCCGCGCTGGCCGCGCTGGGCCGGCTGGAGACCCCGAAGATCTCGACCAGCTCCGCCTCCAACCACTGCCGCACGGGCGTCCCGGCGAAGACGTTCCAGCGCCGGCACAGCCAGCCCCAGGCGGTGCGGGCCGCCGACTCGGTCAGCGCCGCCTGGCCGACCCCCAGCTCGCTCAACGGCGCGCCGGCCGCGTGCAACAACCGGAACACGTAGTGGTCGGGCGAAATCAGCAGCGTCGCGGGATCGGCGAAGGCGGCGTCGTCCAGCAGCACTCGAGCGTCGACGTGCCCGTGCGGGGACAGGATCGGCAGGTCGGCGACGTGCTCATAGAGCCGGCGGGCCAGCGCTCGCACGCCGGGGTCGGGCGGCAGCAGCCGATCGGCGTCCAGGCGGAGCTCGGTGGCGGTCATGGCCTCTAGCCTGCTCCGCGATCTCGGTTCGCGCTGAGCCGGCGCCGGGGGGCGGCGGATGGCGGGTATATGTTCAGCCGGTGAGAGCTACCTTGATCTACGGCGCCGGCGACATCCGGAGCGAAATCGTCCGGGACCCCATCATCCAACGGCCGACGGACGCGCTGGTGCGCGTCGTCGCCTCCTGCATCTGCGGGTCTGACCTCTGGCCCTACCGAGGCGTGAGCCCGACGCCCAAGCCCCGACGGATCGGACACGAGTTCGTCGGCCTCGTGGAGGAGGTCGGCGCCGACGTGCAGACCTTGCGGCCTGGCCAGTTCGTGGTCGCACCCTTCGTGATCAGCGACAACACCTGCCCGAACTGCCAGCGCGGCGTGCAGACTTCCTGCCTCAACGGCGGCCACTGGGGCACCAAGGACGCCGAGGGGTTCTGGGCCGAGGGCGGCCAGGGCGAATGGGTTCGGGTCCCGCAGGCCGACGGCACGCTGGTCGGATTGAACGAGACGCCGGACGCCAGCCTGGTGCCCGCGCTGCTCTCGCTGTCCGACGTGATGGGCACCGGGCACCATGCCGCACTCGGCGCCGGTGTCGGCCCGGGCTCGACGGTGGCCGTGGTCGGCGACGGCGCGGTCGGGTTGTGCGCCGTCCTCGCGGCTCGACGGCTGGGGGCCGAGCGCGTCGTGCTGATGTCGCGGACCCCGGCGCGCCAGGCGCTCGGCACCGCCTTTGGAGCCGACACCATCGTGACTGAGCGCGGCGAGGAAGGCTCGGCCCGGATCCGCGACCTCTTCGAGGGCCTCGGGGCCGACGCGGTGCTGGAATGCGTGGGCACCGACGAGGCGATGGAGCAGGCCGTGGCCTCGGCCCGCCCCGGCGGTCGCGTCGGCTACGTCGGCGCTCCCATCTCGGGCAAGTCGGCGCCCATCGGCCCGCTCTTCGGCCGCAACGTCGGGCTGGTCGGGGGCGTCGCTCCGGTGCGGGCCTACATCCCCGAACTGCTGGCCGACGTGCTCGCCGGCAAGCTCGATCCCGGACGGGTCTTCGACTCCACCCTGCCGTTGGCCGAGGCGGCGGCCGGCTACCGGGCGATGGACGAGCGGACGGCGATCAAAGTCTTGCTCGCGCCGTGACCTTCGGCGTCGAGGGCCTGACTGCGCAGGCCCAGCCCGCGCTCACCGACGGCGTCGAGGTGAGCCAGCAGGTGCACCGCTGCGCCGACGGACTCGAGATCGCGACCACCCGCTACCTACCGGTCGGCGTGCAACCCTCGGCCGTGG
>JAOPUY010000461.1 GCA_025963265.1 Frankiales bacterium
AGCGAGTGAGTCGCCGTGCGGTTGCTCGAGTCCCACTGCCACACGTCCCGGCCGTTGCGGAAGACGTCTTGCTCGCCCAGCGTCTCCAGCAGCGCGACCCGTTGCTTGTCGGGACCGGCGTACCAGACCCGAGCGGTGTGCGAGCCGGAGAGCAGGCTCAGCATGCCGAGCGAATCGCTGGATTGGCCGAGGGCGGACAGATCGGGCAAGCCGAGCGACGCCTGCTCGACGACGGTCCCCGAGAAGCCGGCCACCCGATCCTGGCTCACGTCGGCCAGCAGCTGGCTCGCCGACCGCGGCGCCAGGTTGGTCTTGGCGTCCGCCGACAGCGCGCCGCTGGCGAGCGCGGCCACGACCCCGACGGCGGCCACCGGGACCAGCCAGCGCAACCAGCGACGCCGCGATCGCGCCCGAGGGATCGGGTCGGCTGAGTGGGGCTCGCGGGGCGCCAGTTCGGGCCCCGAGTCCGACCCAGTGGCGTCATCAGGGAAGTCGTTCATAATTCGAGCATCACTCGCCGGCGCTGTGCGCAGCCTGAGCAACGCTGAGTCATGGCCGGACCGGCCGCGAACAATCGGGCGGTCTAGCGTCTTCCAGGGAAGGGATGTGCCCGTCATGCGTCTGTTGATCGTCGAGGACGAGGCACGGATGGCGACCGCGCTCCAGCGCGGGCTCGCGGCCGAAGGTTTCGCCGTCGAGATCGCGCTCAACGGCCCGGACGGCCTGCATCTGGCCCGCGAGAACTCCTACGACGCGATCATCTGCGACATCATGCTGCCGGGCCTGTCCGGCTACCGGATCATCGAGGCGCTGCGAGCCGAGCAGAACTGGGTTCCGGTGCTCGTGCTCTCGGCCAAGGACGGCGAGTACGACGAGGCCGACGCCCTCGACCTGGGCGCGGACGACTACTTGATCAAGCCGTTCTCCTTCGTGGTGTTGCTCGCGCGGGTGCGGGCGATTCTGCGCCGGGGCGTCCGGCCGCGGCCGGCGATCCTGGCCTGCGGGGATCTCAGCCTGGATCCGGCCGCCCGCACGGTCAAACGGGCCGACACCGAGATCGAGCTGACGCCGCGGGAGTTCTCACTGCTGGAGTACCTGATGCGGCGAGCGGGCGAGGCGGTCAGCAAGGCCGACATCCTGCATCACGTCTGGGACGCCCACTACGAGGGCGACGCCAACGTCATCGAGGTCTACGTCGGCTACTTGCGCCGCAAGATCGACCTGCCGTTCGGGCGCCACTCGGTGCAGACGGTGCGGGGAGCGGGCTACCGGCTGGCTGTCGACGGCGGTTGAGGGTGCATCCTGCCGCCTGGTGGCGCCGCCGTTCGCTGCGGGCCAGGATCACCATGGTCACCACGGCGCTGTTCACGGTGACGCTGGCCGTCGCCGGGTTGGCGCTGATCTTCACCGTCGGCAAATCGCTGCTGAACACTCTGGACTCCTCAGCCGAGCGCACCGGCGGCGAGGTGGCGGCGCTGGTCAAAGAGAACAAGCTGCCCAACCCGGTGCTGGCCGGCAGCGGCGGCGTCTCGCTGGTCCAAGTCGTCGACGCCGACAACCGGGTGGTGGCCGCCTCGCCCGGCGGGTACTCGGCGGTGTCGATCCTGCATCCGGGCGAGTTGGCCCGGATTCGGGACGGCCGTCCCCTGACCATCAGCGGCGACCGCGCCTCGACCGGCGCGCCGGTCCGGGTCGTCGGCGTGCGGGCCGACGTCCGCGGCGTCCAGCGCACCGTGCTGGTGGCCACCGATCTCGACCGGGTGCTCGACTCCTCCCGACTACTGGCCCACATCCTGCTGATCGCCGGCCCGATCGTGGTGCTGATGATGGCGGCGCTGACCTGGTGGATCGTCGGCCGGACGTTGCGGCCGGTCGCCGCGCTGCAACGCGGCGCGGAGGAGCTGAGCGCAGCCGGGCTCTCCCGCTCGCGGCTGCCGATCCCGGCCGCCGAAGACGAGATCTCCTCCTTGGCCACCACGCTGAACGCCATGTTGGACCGGCTGGACCGGGCCAACACCAAGCAGCGGCGCTTCGTGGGCGACGCGGCCCACGAGCTGCGCTCGCCGATCGCCTCGCTGCGCGTGCAGCTGGAGGTGGCGGAACGGACCTCGCACTCAGCCGACGTCGGCGAGCTGACCCGGGAGGCGTTGATCGACGTCGACCGGCTCTCTCGCCTGATCGACGACCTGCTCGCGCTCGCCCGGTCTGACGAGCGCGGCGCGCTGACCAGCCGGGCGCCGATCCGGCTCGATGAGCTCGTCACCGACATCCTCAGCGCGTATCAGGACCAGCCGGTCAGCGTGCAGCCCGCTGAGCTGACCCGGGTCATCGCGATCGGGGACCGCAACGGCCTGCAGCGGGTGCTGGTCAATCTGGTCGACAACGCGGTCCGCTACGCGCACAGCAGCGTCCGGGTCGGGGCCGGGACGGCTGAGCACGACTGGGTCTATCTCAGCGTCACCGATGACGGTCCGGGCATTCCGGCCGACAAACGGGAGCAGGTGTTCGACCGCTTCTACCGGCTCGACACCGCGCGCTCCCGCGAGGCCGGCGGCACTGGGCTCGGCCTGTCGATCGCGCGCGAGATCGTCGCAGCCCACGGCGGGCAGATCCAACTAGCCGACAACCACCCTGGGCTAGCCGTGCGGGTGCTGCTGCCCGGCCACAGCTAAGGCCGGCCGGCTCCCGGAGCGAAGGCTGCGACGGGCGCAGCCTTCGCTCCCAAAGCGGCCCGTTAGCCGGCCGGGGTGCAACTCGTGGACGCGCTGGCCGAAGTGCTGGTCGACGCGCTAGCCGAGGCCGACGAGCTGGTCGA
>JAOPUY010000245.1 GCA_025963265.1 Frankiales bacterium
CCCGGCGGGGTGTTCTCGAGTTGGTGTATGCGGTCCAGCAGGTCCAGGACTAGACCGATCGCCGCGTAGTTGAGCGATAGGTCCGACCGCAGCCGACGGATGCGTGCGATGACGGCCAGATCGGCCGAGGTGAACCACAGCTGGCCCGCGGCGTCGACGGTGGCCGGCACCAGCCCGAGCGCGACTAGGCGGGCGACCAGTTCGGGGTGCAGGCCGGCCCGGTCAGCGAAGCTGGCCAGGCTCAGCCGCGGGGCCTGCGGCATGACTAGCAGCGGATAGCGCACGGTGACGCGTCGCCCGGTCATCGGCTGGCGCCCCGGGCGTCGAAGGGTGATTCGCGGGCGAGTTCCTCGAACAACTCGCGCTCGCGCTTACGCAGCCGGTGGGGCACGACGATGCGAAGCTCGGCGTAGAGATCGCCCGGCCGGCCCCGCCGGTTCGGCATCCCCTCACCGCTGAGCCGCAGTCGGCGGCCGCTGGACGAGCCGGCCGGAACCTTCATCTTGACCTCGCCGCCGGGCGTCAGAATCGGCACGGTCGCGCCGAGCGCCGCCTCCCAGGGCGCGACCGGTGCGTCGACGTAGATGTCGCGCCCCTGCACGCGGTAGTGCTCATCGGGCTTGATCCGCACCCGCAGATAGAGATCACCGGAGGGGCCGCCCTCCGCCCCCTGGCCGCCTTGGCCGCTGAGTCGGATCCGCTGCCCGTCGGTGACGCCGGGTGGCACAGTGACGTCGTAGGTGCGCTGCCCGGTCGGCCCGCCCAGCGCGATGCGCCGCTTGCCGCCGGTGAACGCTTCCGGAACGCTGAGCTCGAGCTCGGCCTCCTGGTCGGCTCCCTGGATCGGACCAGTCGTTCGCCACGCACCGAACAGGTCGTCGAAGTCGCCCCGGCCGAACAGGTCTTCGATGTTGATGCCCGCGCTGGTGGCGGCTGCGGTGCGGCGTGCTCGGCCCGTGCTCGGGCCGCCACCGCTGCGGCCTGCCCCGGCGTCTTCGCGGACCTGCCGGAAGTCCGGTCCGAACCGGTCATAGCGCGCTCGCGAGTCCGGGTCAGCGAGCACGTGGTAGGCCTCGTTGAGTTCTTTGAAGCGTTCTTCGGCTGCGGGGTCGGAGTTGATGTCGGGGTGGTAGCGACGGGCGAGGGTGCGGAAGGCGCTCTGGAGTTCCTCGGCGCTGGCGCTGCGGCTCACCCCGAGGACCTCGTAGTAGTCGCGGGCCATACCGGCTCGTCACTCTCGGCGGGCGACCGCGACCGCGGCCGGGCGCAACTGGTTATCGGTGTCGCCGTAGCCCGGGCGCAGCACGCGCACGACCGTCCCGGGGGCCGCGTCCGGATCGTCGACCACGGTGACCACCTCGTGGGCCGCCGGGTTGAACGGCACTCCGGCCTGCTCCCGTCGGCCGTAGCCGAGGCGGTCCAGCACGGCGATCGCCTGGTCGCGAACGGCGCGCAGGCCCTCGAGGATCGTGGCCGGGTCAGCGTCGGCATGGGCGAGGGCCAGTTCCAGGTTGTCGAGAACCGGCAGGAACTGCGCGGCTACGGCGGCGCGTTCGTTGGCGCGGGCGGCGCCGAGCTCGCGGGCCGAGCGTTTGCGGACGTTGTCGAGGTCGGCGACCGCGCGGCGCCAGCGGTCCTCAAGCTGCTCGACCGTCAGCTCGTCGGAGGCGACCGGAGCCTTTCCCTGTTCCTCGGCCGCGCTGGCCGGATCGCTCGAGTCCACGGCGGGGCTGGCGGGCGTGCTCGGCGTCCGCCCCGGCGAGGACGCCGTCCCATCAGGCACGGTCGAACTCGGCGTCGATGACATCGTCATCGTCAGCGCCGCCCCCGCCGGCGGGGCTAGTGCGACGATTGTCGCCCGGTCCGTCGCCTTCTCGCCCGGACCCGTCACCGGCGCCCGCGCTGGCATCAAGTGCCGCCGCGGCCTGGGCGAGCTCGCCCGTCAGCGACCGCACGCGATCGAGGGGAGCCTGCTCCTCGACCGCCTGGCGAGCCTCGGCAATCAGCGACTCGGCCCGCGCCTTCTCGTGGACGGGGACGGTATCGCCGCGCTCGGTGAGCCGTCGTTCGAGCTGGTAAGCGGTGCTATCCAACTCGTTACGGGCCTCGACCTGTTGGCGCAGTTGTTGGTCCTCGCTGCGGTTGCGGTCAGCTTCGGCGACCATCCGCTCCACCTCGCTTGGATCGAGGTTGGAGCTCTGGCTGATCGTGATGCCTTGCTCGGCGCCGGTGTCCCGGTCGCGGGCGGTGACGCTCAGGATGCCGTTGGCGTCGATGTCGAACGTGACCTCGATCTGCGGCTCGCCCCGCGGCGCCGGGCGGATGTTCGTCAGCTGGAACCGCCCGAGGACGCGATTATCGGCGGCCAGCTCACGCTCGCCCTGTAGCACCACCACGTCAACGGCCGGCTGGTTGTCGGCGGCGGTGGAGAACACCTCGCTGCGGCGGGCCGGAATCGTCGTGTTCCGCTCGATGATCTTGGTCATGATGCCACCGCGGGTCTCGACCCCCAATGAGAGCGGGGTGACGTCGAGCAGCAGGACGTCGGATACCTCGCCCTTGAGCACCCCGGCCTGCACCGCCGCCCCCAGTGCCACCACCTCGTCGGGGTTCACGGTCATGTTGGGGTCCTTGCCGCCAGTCAGGCGCCGCACCAGACTCTGCACCGCCGGGATGCGCGTGGACCCCCCGACCAGGATCACCTCGTCGATGTCATTGGCGCTGACTTTTGCGTCAGCCATGGCCTGCTGGACCGGTCCCAGGCAGCGCTCGATCAGGTCGTGACTGATCTCCTC
>JAOPUY010000471.1 GCA_025963265.1 Frankiales bacterium
CCACGGACCAGTACGTGCCTAAGCACTTCCCGTTCCCGTGGTTCGAGTCGTTGCTGTCCAACTCGAGTGACTGCTCGTCTTCCGAGATCGCCAACTTGGACAACACGTCGAGCGGTCTGGTGCACGACCTGCAGAGCGAGGCGACCACGCCGGACTTCAGCTGGATCACGCCTAACAACTGCTCGGACGCCCACGACGCGATCTGCGCCGGCAACAACCTGTCCGGGGCGTTCGACAGCACCGGCAAGCCCGTGTACAAGCCGGCCAACCTTCCGGCCTACGAGCCCGAGGCCACCACGCCGACCAACAACACCGGTGGCCTCTACGCCGCCGACCTATGGCTGAAGTACTACATCCCGCTGATCGAGCAGTCGGCCGCGTTCAAGGACGGCGGCCTGATCGACGTCACCTTCGATGAGGCGAACCCGCCGTTCGCCAACTCGAGCTTCAACAACGCCAACAACCCGGGCAACACCGCCGGCGCCGGCGTCCCCGCCACCGCGGCCGGCTACGCCCAGTCGGACACGGCCGGCGAGAGCTTCAACACCAAGCACGGCATCGTCAACGAGGCCAACGAGCCGACCGGCCCCAACACGCCGCTGCTGCAGGACTCGCACGGCAACCAGGTGTACCCGGGCCCCGGCGACAACGCCTTCATCGACCGGCCGGCCAGCTTGACTGGCGACCCGGCCAAGGACTCGAAGTACATCCTGGGCGGCGGCAGCCTGACCCCCGGGGCTCGCGTTGACACGGTCGGGGTCGGCGGTTCCATCGGCAGCAACGTCGTCACCGACCCGAACATCACCGCGCCGGATGTCGGCCGTCCGATCACCGGCGCCGGAATTCCGGCCAACGCCTGCGTCGGCCCGGTCAGCGACCAGGGACCGCGGTTTGACACCGTCAGCAGCGCGGCGACGACGAAGGCGGCCACCAACCCGGCCAACAAGGCCTACGTCGGCACCTTCCAGGTGGTGGATTGCACGGCCAACTCCCTGGACGTGCTCAACGGCGCCGTGACGAGCGTCAGCCTCGCCGCGGAGACCACTTCGACCGACCCGCTGTTCTCCTCGACAATCCCGACCCCGGGCGGCGGTGACACCGGCAGCATCCTGATCAGCCCGCTTATCAAGCCGGGCACGGTGTCGAAGGTCGATTACAACCACTACAGCTGGCTGGCCACCATGGAAGACCTCTTCCAGGTCGACAAGGGCCACTCCAGCAGCAAGATCCCCGGCGGCGCGGGAAGCGTCTCGAAGGGCTTGGACGGGCAGGGCCACCTCGGCTTCGCCGCCCAGCCAAACCTGCGGACGTTCGGCTCGGACGTCTTCAACAACCTGCCGCGGCGCAACCAGCACAGCTAGGCAGCGCAATTCCCGAACTGCCTGCCACGTGGGCCGGACCCTCCCGGGTCCGGCCCACGCGCGCGCCTCGGCCGTTTGAGAGACTGAACTGCCTTCAACCCGAGGAGCGGGACCTGTTGCCAGTCCGACCATGCATCCGCCGCTGGGTGAGGGCCGCGCTCGCCATCGCGGCGGCTTTCGTCCTGCTCGCCGGGTTGACGAGCTGCACATCGCGGCGGGCCGCCTCGTCGCCGACATCTGAGGCGCCGCTGGGCTTTCGCAGTCAGCCAAGCTTCCTGCCGACGACGAACGCCCCCGTCGATCGGGTGGTCACCGCGTCGCCGGCGCAGCCGCAGCTTGCCGTTCAAGGCGTCGCCGTGCAGGTCCAACTGCCGACTGGGCACGTCCTCGCCACCGTGACCGGTCCGCACGTCCCCCCGTTCGTCGCTCCCCCGCCGGAGACCGTCGCCGCCACCTTCGACGTCTCGCTGGCTGAGTCGGCCGGGGACATCCCGATCAAGCTGTCGGATTTCACGATCACTGATCAGCTCGGGCGAACCCTGCACCCCAGCCTGGTCGAGAAGGCGACGCCCCCGCCCAGCGCGCTCACGGCTGGCCGCACGACGACCTTCAGCGTGACCGCCGTCCTGCCCACGGGCGAGGGTCGGATCTACTGGTCACCGAGCCCGGGCCGCCCGATCGTCGGTTGGGACTTCATCGTCGAGAACGATTAACCAGGCGGCGTCGAGTGAAGCTCTCGGGGAGACGACACCAGCGGGGTAGGTGCTCGCCCAAAGCTCATACGGCCAGGCGGCCGCCGTCCACGGGCAGCAGCGCACCGTGAATGAAGCTGGCCGCATCGGTGGCCAGGAAGGTGATGGCCGCCGCGATCTCTTCGGGCTGTCCCACGCGTCCGGCCGGACCGCCCTGGGCCAGCTGGTCTAGCGCGTCGCCCATGGCAAGCGTGCCCTCGGTGCGGGTCGGGCCGGGGCTCACGGCGTTCACGCGGACGCCAGCCGGCCCGAACTCGGCCGCCCAGGACTTGGTCAGCAGCATGAGGGCGGCCTTGCTGGAGCCGTAGAGGCCCATCCCGTTCAGGCCGAACTCGGCGACCATGGTCGTCACGTTCACGATCGCTCCGTGGCCGCGTTCGGCCATGGCGGGAGCGAGCGCGGC
>JAOPUY010000631.1 GCA_025963265.1 Frankiales bacterium
AAAACTGGGCGGTGAGAAGCTGAGGAAGGTGCCCGCCATGGCCAAGCAGTTCAAGGGAGTAGTCAATGTCGACATCACGAAGTCGGTTCCGGACTGGGGTCCCTTCGCGCAGCCAGTCGCTCCCGACGAGTCGCCGAACATCCTCTACATCGTGCTCGACGATGTCGGATTCTCCGCGATGGAGCCCTACGGCGGGCTGATCGAAACCCCTAACATCAACCGGATCGCCAACAACGGCCTGATCTACACCAACTTCCACACCACAGCGCTTTGCTCCCCGACCCGATCCTGTCTGTTGACCGGGAGAAATCACACGACGAACAGCATGGCCAGCATCACCGAGGCGGCCGCCGGGTTCCCCAACTCCAGCGGACACATTCCCCTGGAGTGCGGCAACGTCGCCGAGGTGCTCGGCGAGCAAGGTTGGAACACCTTCGCGGTCGGCAAATGGCATCTGACGCCAGAGGACGAGATGAACCTGGCCTCGATCCGCCGGCAATGGCCCCTCGGGCGCGGCTTCGAGCGGTTTTACGGTTTCTTGGGCGCAGAAACCAACCAGTGGTACCCCGATCTCGTGCATGACAACCACCCCGTCGAGCAGGCTCGGTCTCCCGAGCAGGGCTACCACTTCAGCACCGACATCACCGATCACGCGCTCGCGTTCATCCGCGACGCCAAGGCCGTCGCGCCGGACAAGCCGTTCCTGCTCTACTACTGCCCCGGGGCCGCGCACGCCCCCCACCACGCGCCCAAAGAGTGGGCCGACCGGTACGCGGGCAAGTTCGACATGGGATACGAGGCCTATCGGGAGCTGGTGTTCCAACGCCAGCAAGCACTCGGGATAGTGCCCGAAGGCGCCGACTTGTCCCCGATCAATCCCTACATCAACCGCACCAGCAAGAGTGGCAAGCCCTGGCCCGAGCTGGACACCGTCCGGCCTTGGGAGCCGCTCTCCGACGATGAGAAACGCTTGTTCTCCCGCATGGCCGAGGTCTACGCCGGATTCCTCAGCCACGCCGACAACGAAATCGGCCGGCTACTCGACTACCTGGAGCAGAGCCAGCAGCTCGACAACACCCTGATCGTGTTGGTCTCCGACAACGGCGCTTCGGGCGAGGGCGGCCCGAACGGCTCGGTCAACGAGAACAAGATCTTCAACGGCCTGCCCGACAAGATCGAGGACAACCTGCGATACCTCGATGTGCTGGGCAGCCCGCTCACCTACAACCACTACCCAACCGGATGGGCCTGGGCCTTCAACACCCCGTTCAAACTGTGGAAGCGCTACGCCAACTACGAGGGCGGCACGGCCGACCCGATGATCGTGTCCTGGCCACGGCGGATCACCAAGCCGGGGATCCGTCACCAATACAGCCACGCGGTCGACATCGTCCCCACCATTTACGAGGGACTCGGGATCGAACCACCGGAGGTTCTCAAGGGTTACACCCAGTTCCCGCTGGAGGGCGTCAGTTTCACCGCGTCGTTCAACGACCCCGACGCCGACACCGGTAAACACGCGCAGTTCTACTCCATGGGCGGAACCCGAGCAATCTGGAGCGACGGCTGGAAGGCGGCCGCCGTGTCGCCCTCGGCGCCGGACGCCTGGGCCGACTACGCGACTCAGGAATGGGAACTGTTCGACACCACCAACGACCGCAGCGAGTGTCACGACGTGGCCGAACAATATCCGGACAAGCTCCAGGAGCTCATCGGGCTGTGGTGGGCCCACGCCGGCCAATACAACGCCCTACCCCTGGAGAACCGCGGAATCGTCGAAATCCTCGGAACCGAGCGACCTCAGATCGCCAAGCCACGAAACCGCTACGTGTACTACCCGGGCTGCGCCGAGGTGCCAGAGTCGGTCGCTCCGAATATCCGCAACCGCTCGTACACGATCGCCGTCGAGGTGGACATCACCGCCGCCGACGCGTCGGGAGTCCTCTTCTCCCACGGCGCCCGCTTCGGCGGCCACGCCCTCTACCTCAAGGACGGCAAGCTCAAGTACGTCTATAACTGGGTCGGCCTGCAGGAACAGATCGTCGAAGCGACCGAGGCGATCGCGACCGGTCGGCAGGTGTTCTCGGTGTCCTTCGAACGAGAGGGCGACACGATGCCCACCGAGGGGCCGCTCACGCTCCACATCGGCACGGCCAAGGTCGGACAGGGCCGCATCAAAACCCAACCGGGCAAGTTCTCAATCGCCGGCGAAGGACTCAACATCGGCCACGACACGGCCGAACCCGTCACCGACGACTACC
Source organism: Frankiales bacterium (assembly GCA_025963265.1). Taxonomy (GTDB): domain Bacteria; phylum Actinomycetota; class Actinomycetes; order Mycobacteriales; family Jatrophihabitantaceae; genus Jatrophihabitans_A. The sequence goes on from JAOPUY010000631.1 coordinate 2,262, forward strand.
CGGGCCAAGCGCCCTGGGCGTTCACCGGCGGGACCATCGAGAGAGCAATCGTCGATGTCAGCGGCGAACCCTTCGTCGACCTCGCCCAGGAAGCGGCGATGGCCTTCGCCCGCGACTGAGCTCCGCTCCGCTGGTGTACCCGGTGGAGCGGGCGGTGTCCTGGCGGAGTCACTCGTTCCGCCAGGACACCTGGGAAATCGGCTAGTCAGCGAACTACGCGGTCAGCGACAGTTCGTCAGCGTCGGCTCGTGCGATGGCGGCGTCGATGATGGCGCACTCGGCCTGATCCAGCGCGTACAGCGCCAGATCGATGGCCTCGGAGGCGTCTTGCTCGGCGACCTCGGCGTGGTGCTCGGCCTTCTTGACGTCATGTTCGGCGTGTCGCTGCTCCCGGTGAGTGTGCACTGCGGCCAACCGATCCTCG
>JAOPUY010000494.1 GCA_025963265.1 Frankiales bacterium
CGGCGCATAGCGCCGTCGGCGCGCGTTGGCCCTTTCGAGCCGCCGGGCTCCTCGGCTTCCTTAGGGCACCCTGGTTCGCTGCGCCTGCCTAGTAGGAGGTTGCGAACTCCGCACCGGTTCCGTTCGGCGGGAATCGCTCGAGAAAATAAAAGTGTGCCGCAACGCAGCCGGAAGCGCACCAATCGTCCACCATATTCACTTGCGCGCTCTTGCCTGCTGCTGGGCACGCGGGTTTCTCGATTTAGCCAAGGGTGTTAAAAAGACTAATAGTGCAGCTCGTCCGCCCGATGGCCTTCTTGTTGGTGACGATCGCCCAGTGCGCCAACCGTTGAGGGCTTACTTCTTTGCGGTCTTCATTCAGTATTCCCTGCCTTGGTGGATATAAAGATGCCTGCGAGCAGAAATTCGACAGCGAGCACGGCGATGAGTGTCAGAGATTTCCAGTCGCTGTGGCCGGGGATTTTGGAGGCGATTTCTGCGCCGGCGATCGTTTCGACGACGATGACCAGAACGGCGACTGCGCCATACCAGCGCACCGCAGCGTGTCTGAGTGCAAGCGGAATGAGGGTGGTGGTGACGACCAGGTAGCCGAGCAGCCAAAGCCCCTGGTAAGGCAAGGACCTCAGCCCAGAGAACTCGTTTCCGTCGTCCGGGCCCGTGATCGCAGACTTGAGAAATCCGGCCCATAGGCAGGCTTGAATTCCGCCACAGGCGGCTCCAGAGAGCGCGAGCTGGGTCAGGCCGACTAGTGCCTGCGGTCGGCGTGTTCGCATGGCGCTGTCTCCCGCGTTGTTGCGCGTGCTGCTCATTTGAGCCATTGGGCGGCGGCGGTGGTGAAGGTCGCCAACGGGCTGGCCGACGGGGCGGAGACGGCGGTGAACGTCCCCCGTCGAGGCTGGGGGTAGACGACTTGCCGGCCCCCGCTGTCGGCGACGTAGGCGATCGTCCCGTCGGGGCTCGTCTGCACGTCGTAAAGCCCGCCGGGCGCGGTGACGACCGCGCGGGGGGTGTGCTTGCCGGGTTTCAGGTCGAAGCTGACGACGCTGTCGCCCCGGGGGCCGAGGAGTTGCCCCTGCGGGCAGGTCGTGGCCGACGTGGTCTCGCCGGCGGAGCCGCTCAGCACCTTGAGGCCGGCCGCGACCGGGACCGCCGAAGCGGGCGAGGCCGCGGTGCCGGCGAGGCTGAGGCGGGCGCGGGGGCGGCGGCCAAGCCGAGCGTCACAGCCGCTACGGCGATCAGTGCGATGCGCTTCATGCCGTCCTCTAAGTCCGTTCGGCTGGCCGGGCGATACGGACCATACATGGCACACAGTATTAAGCGAATCAAACGCAGAAATCACTTAAGACCATCGGACACCAGATACGGCGAGGCGTCCGCAGGGTCCCTCAAATGACCCCAGGACGGGCGTTTCATCTCGCCGTCCTTGGCGTCGAGGAGCGCGGCGAGCGTCCGCCGCTGTCCTGGCCGCGCGGCAGTGACGACACGGTCCCAGCGGCCCGTGGGAGGATCGAGCGGTGACTGACGCGCCCACCGACGACGCCGTAGTCCTGACGGAGTCCGAAGTGCTCACGCCGCCACCGTCGCGGACTGACCCGACCGTGCGGCGCGCCGCCGGCGCGATCGGCGGCCCGCTCGGCCGCTACGCCAGCCTCGACCGGCGATGGTGGACGCCGATCCGCGTCCTGCTGGCGATCACCGCGTTCACCCTGCTGCTCGGTTACGGCCAAAAGGCGCCCTGTGCCAACGGCCAGTGGGTCTCCTCCTCGCAGTACACCCAGGCCTGCTACTCCGACATCATCCCGCTCTGGACGGCCGAGGGGCTCTCCGCCGGCGCGGTGCCCTACCGCGACCACGCCGTCGAGTACCCGGTGCTGACCGGTGGATTCATGTGGGTGACCGCTGAGCTCACCGACGGCTGGCACGACCTGGCCGAGAAGAATTTGGTGCCGGGTCAGAACAGCGGCATCGTCTGGGGCGTCATCAGCTGCCTGCTGTTGGCGATGTGCGGACTGTTCACCGTGGTCGCGACCGCGGGCGCGGCTGGCGCGCGCCGCCGCTGGGACGCGGCCATCTTCGCGGCTAGCCCGCTACTGGTCTTTCACGCCTTCACCAACTGGGACCTGTTCGCGATGGCCTTCGCCTCCGGGGCGCTCTGGGCCTGGTCGCGGAACAAACCGGTCGCCGCCGGGGTGCTCATCGGGCTCGGCACGGCGGCCAAGCTCTATCCCGGCCTGCTGCTGCTGCCGCTCCTGCTGCTGGCCTATCGCACCAAGTCCTGGCGACCGGTGCTCTGGGCCGTCCTGGCCGCCGCCGGCGCCTGGCTGGCGGTCAACCTGCCGATCGCGCTGGCCTGGACGAAGGGTTGGTGGGAGTTCTACTCGTTCAACTCCTCACGGCCAGCCGAGTCCGAGAGCTTCTGGTACATGCTGCACAACTACTTCCCGGGCACCTTCGGCCGGTCGGGCGACAGCAGTTGGACCCCGTCCGGCGCCGCGGTGGCGGTCGTCGTGATCATCGCGATGGGGGCGATCGCCTGGCTCGCGCTCAACGCGCCGTCCCGTCCTCGCCTGGCCCAACTGGTCTTCCTGGTCGCCGCCGCCTTCCTGCTCACCAGCAAGGTCTCCAGCGCGCAGTACTCGCTCTGGCTGGTGCCGCTGATCGCGCTGGCCCGCCCGCGGTGGCGGCTCGCGCTGATCTGGCAGTTCTCCGAGATCGCGGTCTGGATCGGCAAGATGCTCTGGCTGCTCGGCGGCAGCGACCCGAACAAGGCGCTGACCTACGACGGTCTGTCGGTCATCCTGCTGACCCGTGACGCGATCTTGCTGGTCGTGGTCGGCGCGGTCGTCCGCGAGATCTGGCGTCCCGAGCTCGACGTCGTGCGCACTCCCGAGGACCCCGACCCAGGCGCCGGGCTGTTCCGGTACTCGCACGTCGACCGGCTGCTGAAATTCCCGGCGAAGTCGGTTCCGACGCTTAGCTAAGCTTTGAGACCGGGCTCCGGACCGGAGCCGCGAGACGATCAGCCGCTCATAAGAGGAGCACCTCAGTGCCGACCCGGATGTCCACGTTGTTCCTGCGCACCCTGCGCGACGACCCGTCCGACGCCGAGGTGCCCAGCCACAAGCTGCTGATTCGGGCCGGTTACGTCCGCCGAGTCGCGCCGGGCATCTACTCCTGGCTGCCGATGGGCCTGGCGGTGCTAGCCCGGGTCGAGAAAATCGTCCGCGAGGAGATGGTCGGCATCGGCGCCCAGGAGGTCCACTTTCCGGCGCTGATTCCGCGGGAGATCTTCGAGGCCACCGGCCGCTGGGCCGACTACGGCGACGGGCTGTTCCGGTTGCGCGATCGCAAGCAGAACGACTACCTGCTGGCGCCGACGCACGAGGAGCTGTTCACGCTGCTAGTCAAGGGCGAGCTGAACTCCTACAAGGACTACCCGCTGTCGCTGTTCCAGATTCAGACCAAATACCGCGACGAGGCCCGACCGCGGGCTGGCATCCTGCGCGGTCGCGAGTTCATCATGAAGGACTCCTACTCCTTCGACCTAACCGACGAGGGCCTGGCCGCGTCCTACCAGGCGCACCGCGACGCCTACGAGCGGATCTTCACCCGGCTGGGCTTCGACTACCGCATCGTGTTCGCAGTCTCGGGCGCGATGGGCGGATCGGCCTCGGAGGAGTTCCTGGCCCCGACCCCGGTCGGCGAGGACACCTTCGTCCAGTGCACCGACTGCGACTACGCGGCGAACACCGAGGCGGTCGAGATCGCTGGACCGACCCCGCTGGACCCGGCCGATTACGCCAACCTGCCCGCCGCGGTCGTCCTCGACACCCCCGGCACGCCGACGATCGCGACCCTGGTCGACCGGCTCAACGACGGCACGCTGGCCGACCTCGGCGGCCGGGCGTTCTCGGCGGCCGACACGCTGAAGAACGTGGTGCTGCGGACGAAGGCGCCCGGCGCGGCCGAGTGGGAGCTGCTGGTCATCGGCGTCCCGGGCGACCGCGACGTCGACCTCAAGCGGGTGTCCGGACAGCTCGAGCCGACCGAGGTCGAGCAGGCTGAGCCGGCCGACCTGGCTAAGCAGCCGGGACTGGTCAAGGGCTACATCGGACCGCAGGTGCTCAGCGAGCTGAAGGTGCGCTATCTAGTGGACCCGCTCGTGGCCGAGGGCACCGCCTGGGTAACCGGCGCCAACGAAGTGGACCGGCAAGCGGCATTCGTCGTGCGTGGCCGGGACTTCACCCCGGACGGCGAAATCGGCGCGGTGGAGATCCGCGAGGGCGACCGGTGCGCGCGCTGCGGCTCGCCGTTACAGATCGCCCGCGGCATCGAGCTCGGGCACGTGTTCCAGCTCGGCCGCAAGTACGCCGACGTCTTCGGGCTGACCGCGCTCGGCCCCGAGGGCAAGCCGGTGACCGTCACCATGGGCTCGTACGGGGTGGGCGTCACCCGCGCCGTGGCCGCGCTGGCCGAGCAGACTCTGGATGACCGGGGCCTGTGCTGGCCCCGTGCCGTGGCGCCGTTCGACGTGCACGTAGTGCCGGCCCACAAGAACGACGAGGCCCTGTTCGCCGAGGCCGAGCGGATCGCGGCCGGGTTGGAGGCGGCGGGCGCGACCGTGCTGCTCGATGACCGCAAGACCTCGCCGGGGGTGAAGTTCGCCGACTCCGAGCTGCTCGGAGTGCCGACCATCGTCATCGTCGGCCGGGGGCTAGCCGATGGATTGGTCGAACTCCGCGATCGCAAGAGCGGTGAGCGGCGGGAGATCCCCGTGGCCTCGGCGATCGAGGAGATCCTCGCCGAGATCAGCTAGCGCGCTCAGCCGAGTGGCCTGGTGCGACGGGTCAGGCCAGGCGCCTCAGCTGGCGTGCGCCCGCAGATAGTCGATGTCCTCGGCCTGGCCCTCGGCCGGGGTCTCGACCACCGCGTCGCAGCCGGCTTGCTTGACGATGGCGGCGATCGCGTCCGGCGCGATCAGCCCGGTGCCGAAGTTGGCGTGGCGATCGGCCCCGGAGTCGAAGGTGTCCCGGCTGTCGTTGGCGTGCACCAGGTCGATTCGTCCGGTGATGGCCAGCACCCGTTCGACGATGCCTTCTAACTCCTCGCCGCCGGCGTGGGCGTGGCAGGTGTCGAGGCAGAAGCCCGGCTCGTACTCGCCGATCGCGTCCCACAGCTGGGCGATCCGGTCTAGATGGCGGGCCATCGCCTTTGTGCCGCCGGCGGTGTTCTCGATCAGGATCGGCAGCGGGTAGCCGCCGGTCTCGGCCGCCTGCGCGAACGCCTTGCGCCAGTTGTCGACGCCGGTCGCCGGGTCGTCGGAGGCCGTGACGTGGCCGCCGTGCACGATCAGGCCCTTGGCTCCGATGGCCGCCGCCGCGGCGGCGTGCTGGCCGAGCAGCTTGCGGCTCGGGATCCGGATTCGGTTGTTGGTAGTCGCCAAGTTCAACACGTACGGGGAGTGCACGTAGACCGTCAGATCAGTCGCCTTGATCGCGTCCGCGTGCTCGTGTTCCTTCGGGGCCTTCCAGCCCTGCGGGTCGGCGAGGAAGAACTGAAACGCCTGCGCGCCGACGGCGGTGGCCGCGGCCAACGGGTCGGTCGAGTCGACGTGGGCGCCGATCGCCGGTGACCCGGCGCGGGAGGACGAGGGGACGGCGGCGGTGCTCGTGGACATGGGGCCAGATTACGTCGCCGGGCTGACAGGGGGCGGCCGCGGCCGGAGGTTATCCACAGCCGACCCGCGCGATTACCGGCTGAGGTCCCTCACCCGGTAACCTTTGGTCGTTGTCTGTCTCGCGGGGACGTCTGGTGTCCTCCCTCCGGGCCGCCGCTCACGCGGAGCCCGGGTCAGCTTCACCCTCCTGCCACGGAGAGTCCGTGGCCGCACAGTCCACAGGAGG
>JAOPUY010000516.1 GCA_025963265.1 Frankiales bacterium
GTCAACGCCGAGCCGTGCTCGTGCTCGCAATCTGCGGCCTCATCGGCTTGGTGATGTCCTTCGGGCCCTCGCTCAAGATCGACGACACCCGGCCGCCGACCACCGGGAACCCGACCGCGCAGTCCTACCTGATGCCCAAAGCGGACGCGACGCTGTCCTTGCCCACCGCTCTGCTGGACGAGAACGCCCCGGGATTCTCGCTCATGCGGGCCACCTACCGCTGGTTTGTGCTGACCCGATGGGCGCTGATCGCGCTGGCCGCCCTCGGCGTCCAGCAGTTGATCTCGCGCGCGTTGCGAAGCCGCCGGCCCTGGCCCGCTCTGATCGTCATCGTTGCCCTGGGCGTCCTATCGGTGCTCGAGCTGCTGCCCAATCCCTCGCAGACCCTACATAACTACCGAGCCTGGGAAAACGAGCGAAAGCAGACCCTCGCCGTGGCCACCGACCTGAAGCACTCGCTGCCGGCCGGGTCGAAAGTCGCGTTCCTCGTGGGAACCTCAGCCGCCAACGATTACCTGGCCAACCTGCTTGTCCCGGCCGCCGGCCTGCGCTCCTACAACGTCGGAGTCGACAAGAGCGTCGCGATCAGCAGCGCGAGTTGGCCGAAGGAGATCAGGCAGCTGATTCAGGGGCCGAACGCGAGCGGCGCGCTCGGTCCAGCGCTGCACGACGGCCTGGTCAACGCGGTGATCATCCCGAAATTCGACCTGCGTTGGAGTTCTTACAGCTGGCCACCCGCGGTGGAGTATCAGCAGCGGGGCATCGCACTCGCCACCCAGGTTTCCGCCAATCCGGACTTCAAGGTTGTCGACCACAAATGGTTCTACATCGTGACTTTGCGGCAATGACCGCCAACCGAGCGGCCGGCTCGAGGCTGCGTATGCTTTGGCTTTCAACTGGGGCGTATCGCGACATCTGTGCCCAGCGGCGAGTTTATGTGACTGACGGCAGCGAGTCCTCTAATGTGGACGAAGTGCTTATGTCCTTTTCTGAAGTGAGGTCGGTCGCCTGTGGCTGAGTCTTCAGGGCGTGATATCGAGTGGACCGGTGAACGATGCGTCCCCTGGTCACCTGACATCCAGGTCATCTACGAGCACTACCACCGTTACGCAATAGCCCGCGACTTAGCCCGCGGAAAGCGCGTCCTCGACCTCGGCTGCGGCGAGGGTTACGGCAGCGCCCTGCTGGCCGAGGTCGCCCGCGAAGTGGTCGGCGTCGACATCGACGAGGCCGCCGTGGAGCACGCCCGGCGCACCTACTCCGCGCCCAACCTCACCTTCGAGAGCGGCTCGATGGTCAACACGTCGTTGCTCTCCGACGAGGCCGAGTTCGATGTGGTCGTCTGCTTCGACGCGATCGAGCACGTCGATGACCACGAAGCCGTGATGAAGCTGGCCCGGGGCCGACTCGCCGCCGACGGCGTCCTGCTGCTGAGCTCCCCCGACAGCGCCGTCTACCGACACGACCACGGCAACGAGAACCCGTTCCACGTCCACGAGCTGACCGCCGAGGACCTGAAGTCCTTGCTGGCGCGGACATTCACCCACCACACTCTGATGTACCAGAGCCTGGTGACCGGCTCGGCCATCTTCGGAGACGCCCCCAACGGCGACTTCAGCGGGTACACGCTGCTCGCCAATGAGCACGGCGCGGACTGGGCCCTGCGGCCCGGCCTGCCGCACACCTATCTGTTCGCCATCGCCTCCGACCAGCCCATCGACGCCGACCTCGCGGGCTCGGTGCTGATCGACCCGAGCCAAGCTCTGGTGAACTCCGGCGACCTCGCCGTCCAACGCGATCGGGTGCACGCGCTCTACCGGGACAGCCGCGCCGAAGTCGAGAGCCTCAAGCAGACGATCAGCCAACTGGAGAGCCTGCGCAAGTCCGAAGCCGACCGCGCGGACGCCGCGACGGCCGAGCTCGACCGGCTGGCCACCGAGCTGCACCTGCAACGCCGGGCGGCCGAACGCGAGTCCGCCACCGTGGAGTGGCTGCGCGAGACGATCGCGGCCAGCGGACGGCGGGCCGGCGAGGCCGAGCGCGAGGTCACCGAGTTGCGGGCCAAGACCCGGGAGATCTCACCTCCCGTGCAGCGAGCGCTGAGCAAGTACCGGCAGACAATCGAGCGAATGGCGCCCCGCGGCACGATGCGGCGCTCGGCCTACGAGGTGGCCCTCGGCCGTTCGGCCGAAACCGTCGCGGCCGCCGCCGGGCCGGTGACGACCCCGCCGATCCGCATCCTGACCAGCCCCTACCCGTTGGTCAGCGTGATCATCCCCGTCCACAACAAGTGGGCCTACACCGAGGCCTGCCTGCGCAGCATCGCCAGCTCACTGGTGGCGGTGCCGTTCGAAGTCATCGTCGTCGATGACGCCTCGACGGATGAGACCAACGTGAAACTCGCGGCCTACGCCGGCATCCGGTCGGTCACCTGCGAGAAGAACATCGGCTTCGTGGGCGCCTGCAACCTCGGCGCCGCACAGGCGAAGGCCAGCCTGCTGATGTTCCTCAACAACGACACGGAGATCCGGCCGGGCACGATCGAGGAGCTCGTCCAGACTGCGAACTCCGACGACCGGATCGGTCTGGTCGGCTCCATGCTCGTCTACCCCGACGGGCGGCTGCAGGAGTCCGGCGGCATCATCTGGTCCGACGGCAGCGGCTGGAACTACGGTCGCAACGGCGATCCCCAGGACCCTCGGATGACGGTGCTGCGCGACGTCGACTACGTCTCCGGCGCCTCGATCCTGGTCCGCCGCGACCTGTTCGAACAGGTGGGCGGCTTCGATGTCCGCTACTCCCCGGCCTACTACGAGGACACCGACCTCGCCTTCGCCATCCGCAAGAGCGGCCATCGGGTCCTGGTCCAGCCGAAGTCCGTCGTCGTCCACCACGAAGGCGTCTCCAACGGCACCGAGCTGACCAGCGGCATCAAGCGTTACCAAGAACTCAACCGCACCGTCTTCGTGGAGAAGTGGGCGACCGAACTGCTCGATCAGCTGCCCGGCCCGAGCGAGGCGAATCTCTGGCTCGCCCGCCAGCGCGACCCGTTCGGCGGCTCAGGGCCCTTGGTCGTCGTCGTCGACCACCAGGTGCCGACGCCCACGCTGGACTCGGGCTCGGTCCGAATGTTCGAGATCATCCGGGTGCTGATCGGGCAGGGCTGCCGAGTCGTCTTCCTGGCCTCGAACGGCCAGCGACCCCACCCCGAGACCGAGCATCTCGAGCAACTAGGCGCGACCGTGCTGACCGGTTGGGACCAGCAGATCCAGTTCATCAGCGAGGCCGGCAGCGAGATCTCGCTGGCCCTGCTGTCGCGCCCGCAGGTCGCCTGGCGATTCCTTGAGGACCTGCGCCGGCACGCCCCCAAGGCCGTCATCGCCTACGACACCGTGGACGTGCATTTCCTGCGACTGCAGCGTCAAGCAGACCTCGCCGCGACGCAGAATCTTCCCGACGAGGCCGCCGCCTGGCGCCGGATCGCGCGCACGTCCAAAGAGCTCGAACTCGGCCTGACCCGAATCTGCGACATCACTTTCGTCGTCTCCGAGGTCGAGCGCACCCTGCTCCAGGAGCTGGTGCCCGACGCCGACGTCCGGGTGCTGTCCAACATCCACGAGGTGGACTGGACCAAGGCGACCCTGCAGGGGCGCGGCGGCGTCGTCTTCGTGGGCAGCTATGACCACCTGCCCAACCGGGACGCGGCGATCTGGCTGGCCACCGAGATCATGCCGCTCGTGCGCGAGCAAATCCCGGACGCGTTGTTGCACATCGTCGGAAGTCATCCGACCGAGGAAATCCTGGCCTTGGCCGGACCGGGCGTGAAGGTGCACGGCTTCGTGACCGACCTGGCCCCGATCTACGCGCAGGCTCGGGTCGCCACCGCGCCGCTGCGCTTCGGCGCCGGCGTCAAGGGCAAGATCGGCGAGAGCGTGAGCAACAGCGTGCCCACCGTCGGCACCGCGATGGCCGTCGAGGGCATGCACTTGGTGGCCGATGAGGACGTCCTGGTCGCCGAGAGCGCGGAGGACTTCGCCAAGCAGGTGCTTCGCCTGCTCACCGACGACGAGCTGTGGTACCAGCTGTCCGAATCGGCCAAGGCCAAGATCGCCGAGCAGTTCGGACCGCAGTCGGCCCGAACCGCACTGGCCGGGGTGCTCGGTCTGCCCGCCTGAGCCCACCCGACGTTGCCCGCCGACCGCGACCTGGGCTAACCTGACAACATCATGAGCTCGCTGCTTCTTCTTCGCGGCCGTGACGAGGCACTGGGATTGTTGAGCTTCAGCTGATCTGAAGCCGATCCGGTCGGCCCCTCGTCGCGGGTCGAAGTGCTGTGCCGACCAGTTCGATCCTCATTCGGCACGTCACTCAGGAGCACTCCGATGACCACTGAAATTCCGATGTCCGCCGCTCGGGCCCGCTCAACGCAGCAGCCCTCGGCCATGCCCGTCCACCGATACTCAGCCTTCCCGCCGGTCGCGCTGCCCGACCGGCAGTGGCCGACGAAGTCGATCACCCGCGCCCCGCGCTGGCTGGCCACCGACCTGCGGGACGGCAACCAATCGCTGATCGATCCGATGAACACCCCGCGCAAGCTGGCCATGTTCGACCTGCTGGTCGGCATGGGCTACAAGGAGATCGAGGTCGGCTTCCCGGCCGCCAGCCAGACCGATTTCGACTTCGTCCGCGAGCTCATCGAGTCCGACCGCATCCCCGACGACGTCACCATTTCGGTGCTGACGCAGGCCCGGGAGAGCCTCATCGAGCGCACCGTCCAGTCGCTGGTCGGTTCCCACACGTCCACCGTCCACATGTACAACGCCGCGGCGCCGCTGTTCCGCAAGGTCGTGTTCGGCTTCCCCGGCGACGGCCGCGAGCAATGCAAGGCGGTTGCGGTCGAGGGCACCCAGGCCGTCGTGAAATACGCCGAGACCTATCTCTCGGGCGGCTCGAATCCCACCAAGTTCGGCTACGAGTACTCCCCCGAGATCTTCATGGACGCCGAGCTCGACTTCTCCCTGGAGATCAGCTCAGCCGTGATGGACGTCTGGCAGCCGGGCGAGGGACGCGAGATCGTGATCAACCTGCCCTGCACGGTCGAGCGCTCCACCCCGAACGTCTACGCCGACCAGATCGAGTGGATGAGCCGCAACCTGCCGCACCGTGAGCACGTCGCGCTGTCCGTGCACACCCACAACGACCGGGGCACGGCCGTCGCCGACGCCGAGCTGGCCGTGCTGGCCGGCGCTGACCGGGTCGAGGGCTGCCTGTTCGGCAACGGCGAGCGCTCGGGAAACGTCGACCTCATCACGCTGGGACTGAACCTCTACAGCCAGGGCATCGACCCGCAGGTCGACTTCTCCGACATCGACGACATCCGCCGCACCGTCGAGTACTGCAACCAGATCGACGTCCACCCGCGCCACCCCTACGTGGTTGATCTGGTCTACACAGCGTTCTCCGGATCGCACCAGGACGCGATCAAGAAGGGGCTGGAGGCACTCGAACGCGATCAGGCCGCCGGCGTCCCCGGCAGCGAGATCTGGCAGGTGCCGTACCTGCCGATCGACCCCTTCGACGTCGGCCGTACCTACGAGGCCGTGATCCGGGTCAACAG
>JAOPUY010000537.1 GCA_025963265.1 Frankiales bacterium
CTGCATCGGCTGGCCCTGCTCGGGGCCTCGACGCAGCTGTTCGTGGTGGAGACCATGGGCGCGCGTCCACGGGCTATCGTCTGGGCGGTGCTGGCCGGCTCGCTGTCCTGGTTGACCGAGATCGAGCAGCTGGTCGCCTCGAGCGGGTGCAAGGCCGTCTTCATGCCGATCCGCCCGCTCACGTTGCAAGCCTGGGCCGAGTTGGACGAGCGGACGCTGCGCAACGCGACCAGCCGGCTCGCCCAACAGCTGGCCAGCGTCGGCGAGGGCGAACGGATCGGAGCGGCCCACGCCGACGGGCTCGACCAGGCCCGCGCCGCGATCATGCGGCGGGCGCAGTCGGCCCGCGCGCTGTTGGGCGAGCTGGATGACGCGGTCCTGGACTGTCATCGGCTCGAGCGGCTGGTGCCGAGCTCGCTGCTCGCCCAGCGGGCGGCGGCGGTCAGAGCGCTGGAGCGCTTGGACGAGGAGTATTGCTCGACCAATGGCGGCGTTCCGGAGATCTGGCCGTTCTGATTCACCCTCCGATCACCCCGGCGCTGTCTTCTCTCGGTCTCCAAGGTTTGCTTCACTTTCCAAAATACTTGGCGGGGAGCCGATGACTGAGGGGTAGTACACCGAAATGCGCGCACTGTGACGGCGGTTGAGGCCGCGCCACTCCCGCCCAGGATCGCCACCCTGCTGCAGGAGGCGCACGCGGCCGAATTGATCGCGGTCGGATCAGGGCGGCGGGTCGCCTGGCGGACCACTCGCCAGGTGCTGGGGGCCGTGTTGGAAGCGGGCTACGCCACCTCGGCCGTGGCTGACTGCTTGCGCATCTCGGCCGGCGAGGTGCGAGCGCGGGCGACCGCCGACGGTTGGCTGGCCGACTCGACGATCAGCGCGCTGACCGGGTTCAGCTCGGAGGTGATCGCCGGCTGGCACGATCTCGGCCTGCTGCCCACCCGCCGGCTCGGACCGGGCGGCCGGTTCCACTATCCGGCCGCCGACGTCGTCGACCTACTGGCCTCAGTTCGGCTGAATCCGACGATCTCTCGACACCGATTTCGGCGAGGCCCGGAAACCTGATCGCTACTTCGTCAGCTGGTAGACCGTCGTGCCGCCGACCGTCGTCGCGGTGTAATTCGCCGCGACCCAGCTGCTGATGGCGCTGTAGGCGTTTGCGCCGCCGCCCGGACCGCCGCGCAGGCCGCCGCCTTGGCCACCCCCCGCGGAGCCCTCGCTGACGAAGTAGCCGATCTGGCCGTGGGCGACCAAGGATTGGAACTGGGCGAGCGTGATGGCGTTGTCGCTGCCGTCGAAGCCGCCGATCGACATCACCGCCTGGCCGCTGGCCAGCTCCAGCGGGCCGGCGGTCATCGAACTGCTGGTCGCGGCCGCCCACCTGGCGGTGCTGGCCTGCAACAGCGCGGTCAAAGCCGCGGACGTCTGGCTGCCACCGCCACCGGCACCGCCACCGCCAAAGCCGCCGCCAAAGCCACTGCTGGCGGTCGAGCCGACGGTCGGAGTCGCGCCGGTGTGGGCCACGCTCGCGGTCGAGAGCGCATAGGCTCCAGAACCGCCGAGGAACACCGCGGCGGCAACGACACCGGCCACCAGCGTGGCCCGGGTCCAGTGCCGGGCCATGAACAACACCAGGGCGGCGAAGATGGCCAGGCCGAGGACGAGGTAGCGCAGCTCCGGGTGCCAGCTCGGCGTCTGGAGCAGCAGGTGATAGCTCCAGTAGCCGGTCGCGGCGATCATCAGGGCGCCGGTCAGCTGCGCGAACAGCTCGGTGCGCTGGCGCCACACCAGCGTGCCGGTGATCGCGACGAGGGCGGCGATGGCTGGGGCCAATGCCACTGTGTAGTAAGGGTGAATCGTGCCCTGCATGTAACTGAACACCAGCCCGGTGCCGAGCAGCCAGCCGCCCCACAGCACCAACGAGGCGCGGGTGCGGTCGGTGCGAGGGGCGCGCCGGGTCATCCAGAGGCCGCCGATCAGCGCGATCAGCGCGGCCGGAAGCAGCCAGGAGATCTGCAACGCCATCTGCTCGCTGAACAGCCGGGTGATGCCGGTCGCGCCGCCGAACGCGGACGATCCCGCGCCGCCCCCACCGCCGCCCCCGCCACCGGCCCCGAGGCCGCCGTTGCCGCTGCCACCGAAGAGCCGGCCGAACCCGTTGTAGCCGAAGGCCAAATTCAAGATGTTGTTGTCGGTCGAGCCACCGACGTAGGGCCGGTCCGCCGCCGGGGTGAGCTCGACGATCGCGACCCACCAGCCCGCACCGACCACCAGCGCGGCCAGCGAAGCCAGCAGCTGCAGGATCCGCTTGCCCAGCCGGGGCGGTCCCGCGAGGAGATAGGCCAGTCCGAGGGCGGGCACCACCAGCAGGGCTTGGCCCATCTTGGTGATGAATCCGAATCCGACGGCGCCGCCGGCCAGCAGCAGCCAGCCGGTGCGTCCCGAATCGATCGCCCGGACGACGCAGTAGGCCGCGGCGACCAACAGCAGGACGAGTAACGCGTCGGGGTTGTTGAACCGGAACATCAGAGCGGCCGCCGGCGTCAGCGCCAATGTCGCGCCGGCGATCAGGGCCGCCGCCGGGCCGGACACTCGCCGGACCGCGCCGTAGAGCAGGGCCACGGCGAGGACGCCCTCGACGGCCTGCGGCGCCAGCATGCTCCAAGAGGAGAAGCCGAAGATCCGTCCGGAGAGCTCCATGACCCACAGCGACGCCGGCGGCTTGTCGACGGTGATGAAGTTCGAGGAGTCGAACGAGCCGAACAGGAAGGCCTTCCAGCTCTTCGTGCCGGCCTGCACGGCTGAGGCGTAAAACGAGTTGGCGTAGCCCGAGGACGACAGATTCACCAGGTAGAGCAGGGCAGTTCCGCCCAATAAAGCCAGCAGCGAGGGCCGCGCCCAGCGCGGGTCGCCATTGTCGGAGTTCGGCGGGAAGCCGCCGATCGGAGGAGTGGAGCGCGTGGCCGAGCGCGGAAGCGTCGAGGTCATGGAGGGTCCCAATTCGATCGGTGGCGGTGGAAAACCGGGTCGGTCAGGCGGGTTGCTCGCGACGACGGCTCAGCCGCCAGACGCCTTTAAGATCCTTGACTGCGGTGTCGAGGAGGTCCACCCGGCTGTCCGGATCGTCGATCCAGTCGACGGGCACTTCATAGACCCGAAGTCCGGCCCGCTGGGCCAGCACCAATAGCTCGGTGTCGAAGAACCAGCCGTTGTCCTGGATCTGGGGCAGCAGAGCCATCGCCGCCGGCTTGGTGATCGCCTTGAAACCGCATTGGGCGTCGCTGAAGCGGGCGCGCAGCGTCAGGCGCAGAATCAGGTTGTAGCAACGGGAGATGAGCTCGCGCTTGCGGCCGCGGATGATGCGGGCGCCGCGGGCGAGCCGGCTTCCGATGGCCAAGTCGCTGTGGCCGGACACCAAGGGCGCTAGGAGCGGAAGCACGGCGCCCAGATCGGTCGAGAGGTCGACGTCCATGTAGGCCAGCACGTGCGCGTCGCTTTCCGTCCAGACGGCTCGCAACGCTCGGCCGCGGCCCTTCTCGCTCAGGCGGCGGACGGCGACGTGCTCAAGGTTGCGCTGCAGGTACCGAGCCACGGTCCACGTCGCATCGGTGCTGGCGTTGTCGACAATGGTGATCCGAAAAGTGGTGGGCAGCGTCGCGGTCAGATGGTCGTGCAACTTCCGCACGCTGGCCGCCAGGGAGTGCACCTCGTTGTAAACCGGAATCGCGATGTCGACCATGGGAGTGGCGAACTCGCCGCGGGCCGGCAGCGTCAGCAGGCCGGGGTCGGCGAGCACGGTGACCGGCGGCTGCGGGCGCGGCTGCGGGTGCGGGTGCGGGTGCGGGTGCGTCAGTGAGGTCATCGTGGAACTCCCAATGTTCAGCGGTCTCGTGACCAGATTGGGATTTGAAACTGTCTAGGACCTGTTCAGATGCCGCGATTTCGCAACGAGGATCCAAAGAGAGCCCACAGGGACCGCGCAGTCAGCCCGCAGCGGGCGCGCAGGTTAAGCGATGAGTCGCAGGGTGGAGGTGCCGTCCGGATTGGGGCGGATGACGATTTGGTCGGCGATCCTGGCTTTCATCTCGGCCACGTGGCTGACGACGCCCACGACCCGGCCGCCGGCTCGCAGCGAGTCCAGCACTCGCAGGACCTCGTCGAGGACGGCGGGATCGAGGCTGCCGAAGCCCTCGTCGATGAACAGCGTGCCCAGATCGACTCCGCCCGACTCGGCCCGCACGACGTCAGCGAGCCCGAGCGCGAGTGAGAGCGAGACGTAGAACGTCTCGCCGCCCGACAAGGTGGCCGGGTCGCGGGCCCGGCCGGTGTGCAAATCCATCACGCGCACGCCGAGCCCGGACTTGGCGTTGCCCTGCTTGGAATCGCTGTGCTCGAGCTCGTAACGACCACCGGAGATCTGGCGGAGCTGGGTGTTCGCCGCGCGCATGATGTCGGCGAATCGCCGGGTCAGCACGTAAGTCGTGAGCTCCATGGAGAGTTGGTTGTCGCCGCCGCCGGCCGCGATCGAGCCGATTCGGATGGCGGCGGCGGTCTCGGCGAGGATGTCGGCGCCGGCCGCCATCGCCTCTTGCAGCGCCTCGCCCAGCCGAACCACGCTCGAGAGGTTCTGTTGGGCCACGGCCCTCGCGGAGATGGCCGCGCTCTCGGCTGCCTCCGCGTCCGCGACCTGAGTCAGCAGCGGGGCCAGCTCGGCTTGCGGCTGGTCCAAGGCGGGATCGGTGAGCTCGGGCTCGTTCAGCGCGCCCCGCACCTCGGCCCAGTGGTCCTCGAAGCGGCGCAGCGCGGAGCGCAGCTCGGAGATTTCGGCGGCGGTGCGCCGCGCATTCTGCCAATCCTGCTGATCGACGAAGCCCGCCTCGCCGAGCGCCTTCTGGAATCGGGTGCCGCAGTCAAGGGCGTGCGCCAGCGCTTCCGCGGCGCTCGCGGTGACCTGGGCGGCTTGCTCGGCGGCCTGCGCTTGAGCGAGCACCGCAGCCGCCCGCTCGGCGACACTGGCGTAACCGCGGCGAGCAGTCTCGATCCGCTCGGCCTCAGACGCGAAGGCCGCCCGTAACGCCTCGGCCTGCTGCGCGCTCGCGGCGCGCTCGAGGTCGGCGGCGTGCAGCTGCTCGCCCAGGTCGCGCTCGGCTGCGTCCAGCTCGCTGAGCTGAGTGCGGAGCCGAATCGCCTCAGCGGCGGCGGCTTCGGCGGCGGCGACCGCCTGGTCGAGCTCGAGCACTCTCGACTGCGCCTGGTCGGGGTTCAGCTTGTCGGCCGCGGCGCGCAGATCGGCCAGCTCGGCGCGAGTCTGGTCCAGCTCGGCCCGGGCTGAGTCCACCGCCCGGCGGAGTCGGCCGAGCTCGTCCTGCGCGAAACTCAGGACGTCCTCACTGACGTGATCCGCCTTGCGGGCGGCTGGCCGCGGGTGCTCGACCGAGCCGCAGACCTCGCACGGATCGCCCGCGGTCAAGGCCTGGCCCAGCGTGCTGGCCACGCTGGCCCGCCAGGACCGCTGCAGGCTCTCATAGCGCTCGGCTTGATCCTCATAGGCGGTCAAGGCCGCTTGGGTGATCTGTTCGTCGCGGGCTGCGGCCTTTTCGGCGGCCGCCGCCTGCTTCGCGGCCCGCAGGCGAATGACGGCCCGACTCTGTTCGGCGCGGAGCCCCGCCTCGGTCGCGGCGAGCACGCTGGCCGTGCTGAGCTCGGCGTTGAGGACGGCGCGGCGCTGCGGGAATTCAGCGAGCGCGCCGCGGGCCGCACCCACCGCCGTGGTCAGCGCGCCGACGTGGTGATCCAGCGACTCGAGCTCGAGGTGGCCGACCGCGTGCTTGCTCTCCAGGTCCAGGTCGGCCGCGAGTTCGCCGAGCACGATTTGCAGCGCTCGGACCGCCGCGCGCAGCGCCGGTTCAGCTGCCGTCGCCAATTCGGCGAACTCGTGAAACTCCTCCGCCCCAGCCGCTGGGCGGAGCTGGGCCAGCGCCGCCCGCGCGGCTTCCTCGGCTCGGCGCGCTTGCTCCGAACGCCCGAGGGCGACGGCCAGTGCTTCAGCTGGGCCCGCGACGGTCAACGCCCGCTCGGCCACCTCGAGCACGGCCCGGGACGCGTCGATAGAAGGCAATTGCGCTTGCAACGCTGACTGTCGCTCGCGGAGCGCGTCCCGCCGATCGCGCTTGCGGTGCCATTGCATCGCCTCGGTCAGGGCGGCCTGAGCTTTGGCCCGCAGCCGCTTCGCGTGGCGGCTGGCGGTGACCGCGCTGGCAT
>JAOPUY010000552.1 GCA_025963265.1 Frankiales bacterium
GCCGCGCAACTTCGTCCACCTGGACGATTTTGAGCACTCTGGGCAGCGGACGAGCACGATTCCGTCCACCTGGACGATTTTGAGCACCCTGGGCAGCGGACGAGCACGATTCCGTCCACCTGGACGAATTCGCGGTGTTGGACCCGGGCCGAGCCCCAGCCTGAGCGTCAGACGAGCGCGAGGAGCTCGGCCGTGCTTCCCGTCTCACCCAGCTTGGGGAAGATGTGGGTGATGCTGTTGTCATGGGCGGCCGGATTGGTGTCAGTCATGGCGTCCGTGGCCAGGGTTACGTGCAAGCCGTGTTCGTAAGCCTGCCGGGCGGTCGACTCCACGCCGACGCTGGTGCTCACTCCGACGAGGACCACTTGCGTGACGCCGATTTCGTTCAGGTGTTGCGCAAGGTCGGTGTCGTGGAACGCCCCCCAGGTGAGCTTGGTGACGGTCTTGTCAGTGGGCTGCTGGCCCAGCTCGGGCAGTAGGTCGGTCCAGCCGTCGGGGAACGCGTGTCCGCCGGCGCCCGCCTCGGTGCGGCCCGGGGCCCCGCCGGCGACGTTGACGAGCACGACTGGACGTTTGTTGGCGCGAAACGCGTCGGCCAGCCGGACCGCGTTGGCCACGATGTCGTCGAACGGATGGACCGTCGGCAGGCCGACCAACCCGGCTTGCAGGTCGACGACGATCAGCGCGGTGTTCGGGTCAAGTGTGGTGATGGGCATGGTTTCTCCTTTGATCTATTGCGTTTCTTGCCTTGGACGAGCCGGACGGGTTCGCAGTGTGCGGTCAGCGATGGTCATGAGCACCACGGCCACGCTGACGCCGATCATGATCCAGGCGATGGTGTGCAGGCCGTGGTCGGAGACGGTGGTGTGGAAGACGACCCCGGTGATGGCCGAGGCGGCGATCGAGCCGATGTAGCCGAAGGTGCGGAGCAGGCCGGAGGCCGTGCCGAGCACGTCGGGCGGCGCTTGGGCGTAGAGCGCGGTTTGGTTGCCGGCGGCGGACGCGCCCAGGGCGACGCCGAAGACGATGGTGACGATCACGATCAAGCCGATTCCGGCCGAGGCGCTGAGCAGCAGCACTCCGGCTGAGCCGACCAGACAGGCCAGGGCCGCCGCGATGACTGGGCCGCGGATGAGATTACGACGTGAGACGGGCGATATGACCAGGCCGCTGATCAGGGTCATCGGCAGCAGTATCAGCCCGGCTTCGGTCTCGGTGAGGCCGCGCACGGTCTCGTTCCACTGCGTCAGGCCGTAGAGCACGACGTAGACGCAGAGCTGAATCAGCCCGAAGCGAAGGTAGGTGCTGGTCAGCGCCCGGTTGCTGGCCAGCAGGCGCAGGTCGAGGAACGGGGTGCGGGCGCGCAGCTCCCAGAGCGCCAGGGCACCCCACAGCAGGACCGAGGTGACCAGCAAATACCAGCGCGTGGTGGGCAGCTTGAACAGGAAAAGCAACAGCGCGACCATCGCCGCGGCGAAACCGGCAATGCCGATGACGTCCAGGCTGGCCGCGACCTCTCGGGGCCGTCGGCTGCGATCGAGCGGGCCGTCGGATGAGACCCACGCCAACGTGGCGACCAGCGCGAGCACCGCGACCGGAACGTTGACGAAGAAGACGGCGCGCCAGCCGAGCCAGCCCACCAGCACGCCGCCGACGGGCAGCCCGAGCGACGCCGTGGCGACACCGGCGATCTGCAGACCGCCCAGCACGCCACCCGGTGGCTTATCCAGACCCGCCTCTTTAGCGCGTCGGCGGATCAGCAGCATGGCCGTCGGGTAGGCGCAGGAGGTGCCCAAGCCGATCAGCACCCGGCTGATCAGCAGCGCCAGCAGGTCCTGGGCGAAGCCGCCGATCAGTCCCCCCACGGCGACCAGCGTGATACCGGCCAGGAAGACGCGCCGCGGACCGAATACCTCGGCCGCCTTGCCTGCGGTTGGCTGCGCGACGGCGCTGGCCAGGTACAGGGCCGTGACCAGCGCGGCGGTCTGCCCGATCGACACGTCCAGCCCGTGGGCGATCGACACGAGGGCAGTTGCGATCAGCGAACTGTTGATCGGGTTGAGCGCCGACCCGATGAACAACGGCGTGGTGAACCGCCAGGAGAACGGGTGCTCGGTCGCGGCCTCGATCGGCGATGGCGCGCTGGTCGGCGATTTGGCGAGGGTCACAAGAGCTCCGCGAGACGCTCGAGCAACCGCGCGGCGGCGTCGAGGGTCGCGATCTCCTCACGGGTGAACGACTCGGCGAGCACGACGGCGACTCGGTCGGCGATGGCGGATCGACCCGAGCCGATCGCGGCCCGGCCGGCCGAAGTCAGACTCAGGATCACCCGACGCCCGTCGCCGGAATCCGGCTGCCGCGAAACCAGGTCACGCTTCTCCAGGCTGGCGATCGTGATGCCCATCGCCTGCGGGGTGATCTGCTCGCGCCGGGCCAACTCGGCGGTGGTGGACGGACCGAGCCGGTCGAGTCGCGACAGGGCCGTCAACTGGGGCACCGTCAGATCGCCGGTGGACAACGTCTCCTGAGTCCGCCGCTTGAACGCCCCGACGCCGACCCGCAAGCGAGTGGCGGTCTCGCGGACCGCCGCGTCCTGCTTAGTCGAGGTCTGAGTGGCGGCCATATTTAGAATATTAACATTCTAAATATGGCTTTGCAATGCTGCCTTTCTATCTTCTGCTCGGCGGTCTAGTGGCCCGCCTGGCCGTCCGCGTGCTTGGGCAGTCGGAACGCGAGGGCGAAGGCGGCGGCCAACGGCGCCAGACACAGCCAGGCGGTGACCCGGAGGACGTCGGTCGCGGGGTCGTGGTTGAACACCGAGAAGAAGATAGTGCCGAGGACCGCGACGCCGAGTGCGGTCGCGAGCTGTTGGGCGGCTTCCATGACGCCCGACGCTGACCCGACCTCGTTCATGCCGACCGCGGCGAGGATGAACTGGATGATCTGTCCGAGCACTGCGCCGACCCCGACGCCGACGAGCAGCAAGCCGGGAACGAGGTCCCAGGTGGCGGCGGTCTGCACCCCCGTGAGCATGAGGGCGAGCGTGGCCGTGCCAGCGGCGATGAGCAGGATGCCGATGTGGAGCAGGTGGCGCCCGAGCTGCTTGACGAGCAGGCCCGACACGACCATGCCAAGGATCATCCCGAGGACCATCGGGGTCAGGGTCAAGCCGGCGTGGATCGGTGACCAGCCCTCGCCCAGTTGGCCGTACAGCGAGACGCAGAGCAGCAGCCCGCCGAAGGCGCCGAACAAGCAGAGCATGACCGCGACGCCACTGAGGTAGACGCGATTGGTGAGCAGCGAGGGCTCGATCAAGGCGTTGTCGGTTCGCCCTCGCTCGTAGCGCACGAACACGAACAGCAGGACCGCGCCAGCCACGAGGAGCGCGAATGTCCAGGCCGGCCAGCCGTCGGTCTGACCCTGGATCAGCGGATAGATGATCGCGACCAGCGCCAGTCCGACCAGCCAGACGCCGAGCACATCGAGCTTGAGGTCAGGGTGGCTGACGCCGCTAGGCAGCGAACGGATCGCGAACGGCAGCGCGATGAGCCCGATCGGGACGTTGATCAGGAAGACCAGGCGCCAGCCGATGTCCCAGAAGTCGGCGTCGATGAGCGCGCCGGCGAGGATCGGCGCGCCGAGCATGGCCAGGCCGGTGGCCGGGCCGAACAGCCGCGTGGCCCGACCCAGTTCCTCGTCGTCGAAGACCTCTTTCAACATTCCGAAGCCCTGCGGGATCATCAGCGCCCCAAAAGCGCCCTGCAGCGCCCGGAAGGCGATGAGCACGGCGATGCTCGGGGCCAGGGCGCAGGCGGCCGAGAAGACGATGAACCCGACCGAGCCGAGCAGGAACATCCGACGACGGCCGTAAATGTCGCCGAGCCGCGCGCCGGCGATCAGCAGGACGGCGAAGGCCAAGGTGTACGCGGCGCTCAGCCACTGGATGGTGCTAGCCCCGCCGCCCAGTTCGCGATGAATGGACGGACCGGCGACGTTGACGATCGTCGCGTCAAGGAGGTCCATGGTGTTCGCGGCCAGCACCACGGCGGCCACGACCCAGCGCAGCCGGTACACCGGCCGGCCGGTGCACGCAGTGGTGGTGGGGGCGGTTTCCGTGATGTCCCTCCTACGAGCGAGACGAGAGTCAGAACGAGACGATCGAACGACGTTTGTAACGAACACTGTTCGTAACATACACTGTTCGTCATGGATTCCTCAAGCCGTCCTCGCTCGACTCGCGACCGCCCGGCCAAGGCCCCGCTCAGCGCGGAGGCGATCATCGACGCCGCCCTGGCGATCCTCAAGTCAGACGGCCTCGATGCGGTGTCGATGCGCCGGGTCGCGGCCGCCCTGGACACGGGGGCGGGCTCGCTCTACGTCTACGTCACCGGCCGCGAGGGCCTGCAAGAGGCGATGTTCGATCGCATCATCGCCACGATCGAGTTGGAGACCCCAGACCCGTCGCGCTGGCGCGCTCAACTGCACTCCTTGCTGGGGCGCTTGCGCGACGCGCTCGTCGCTCATCCGGGAATCGCCGCCGCGACCATGGTCGACCCGCCCCGGACCGAAGTGGTGCTGGGGCTGTTGGAGAACCTGTTGGGCTTGCTGCTGGCCAGCGGACTAGAACCCCAGCGTGCCGCCTGGGCCGCCGACATCCTGGCCGCCCAGGTCAGCTACGCCGCGATCGAGGCCGAGCTGCGGCGCACCGACCCCACTGCGCTGGCCGCCCAGGTCACCGCGAACTTCGCTCGCCTGCCCGCCGACCGGTTTCCGCTGATCACGGCCCACGCCGAGCAGCTGGTCGCCGGCGGGGTCGACGAACGGTTCCGTTTCGCGGTCGACGTCGTGATCGACGGCGTGCTGGCCACCACGTCCGCGCGATAGCTCGCTCGATACGCCGGCCGATACGCCGCGCCCGTCGCCCGGCGGCTGATCTGCCCGGAGCGGCCGCGACGCTGGCATAGGGTTGGCCGATGGACGAGGGGGACAGTCGCGAGCCGGCACCCAGCATCTCGGGCTCGGAGATCGCCGACAACTCCCTCGGACGGCTGCTGACGCTGTCGGACGGGGTCTTCGCCATCGCGATGACGCTGCTCGCCTTGGACCTCAAAGTGCCCGATGTCGGCAACCATCCCAGCGACGCCCAGCTGCGCCACGCGTTGGGTGCGAACTCCTCCGCCTACCTCTCCTTCCTGGTCAGCTTTTACGCGATCGCCACCTACTGGGCGCGGCACCGACGTCTGATGCGCGCAGTCGTCGCGTGGCACGGCACCCTCGTCCGGGACACCATCCTGCTGTT
>JAOPUY010000555.1 GCA_025963265.1 Frankiales bacterium
CCGACAACGTCTCGCCGTAACGCTGCTCCTCGCTCGTCGGGTAGAAGTTGCCGACATTCAGGCTGAACCCGCGGGCCTTGGCCACGCCGACGCTGCGCAGTCGACTCGCGACCACCTGCGGGGTCAGCGCATGACTGGTGCCGGCGTCGAGGTACAGGCCCAGGCCGGCCAGCGGGCTGAGCAGGTCGACCGCCCCGCGCAGCGCCGAGAACTGCTGACTCAGTTGGACCGAGGTGAGGCAACCGGTGTCAGTGAGCGCACCCGGCTCCAGAATCACCGCCGCTTGCGCCGCGTCCGGGTCGGCCGACTGGGCTGAGTCGAACCCGGCGACGACTTGGGCCAGCCACCGGTTGTACTCAGCGCCGCTGGCCAGGCCGCTCGGGCTCAACGTGGCGCAATCCAGCCGCGGCAGGGCGTCGAGGACCAGGACGGGCAGCGACTGGTCGGCGGCGGCCGAGCGCAGATAGGACGCGACTTGGCCGGCGACGGCGCTGGTCGGCGTCGCCGCGGTGAACCAGTGCGCCTGGGCGGTGCCCGCGATCCGGGCGATGGCCGCCGCATTCGACGTCGGATCGCCGCCGTCGACCGCTCGAGCGCCCTGGGCGGCGGCCGAGAGGTCAGCCGCTCGGGCCTGGGCGGCAGTCGTGTCGGGATCGACGTACAAGGTGGCGCCGCTGAAGACGTCCGCCGTTCCCGGCGCGGCCGCCGGGCTGCTCGGCAGCGGGGGCGGGTTGTTCAGGCTGGCGGGACCCGGCGCGGCGGACAGCGCCGGGGCGCTGACCCCGGTCCGCGTCGAGGACCCGGCCGGAACCGGATTGGCTGGGGCCGGTGTGACCGGCTCATAGGACGGCGCCACCGACGACGTCGGCCAGCCGGGCGAACCGGGTCCCGGCGTCAGCTCCGACGGCGGACTGCTCAGCACGGGGCTGGGCGTGGCCGGCGCGGTCGAGGACGGGCTGGTCGAGGACTGGCTGAGCGAGGAATCGCTGCGCTGGGCCAGCCCGCGGCTGGGACCGACGTCCGAGCTCACGTTCTTGTCCAGGCCGCCGTAATGCTGTTGCGCGACGACGACCCCGGCGGCTCCGAGCACGATGACGGCGACGACGAGCAGGGCCGGACGCAGCACAGAGACTTGCTCCGTCGGCAAAGGCTTACGCTCCCCCGCGTTGCGGCCCATCCCCGTACTCCTCCGGCAGGCCTCCTATTGTCGCTTGGTCAGCGTCCGCTAGAGACCCGCTCTAGCTTGCCGGAAGATTATCCATTTCGCACGGGTGTGCAGCCACGACACGCTAGCCCTCGAACTTGTAGCCGAGTCCGCGAACCGTGAGCAGATATTTTGGGGCCGCCGGATCAGGTTCCAGCTTCGAGCGCAGCCGTTTGATGTGCACGTCCAGCGTCTTGGTGTCGCCGACGTAATCGGCGCCCCAAACCCGGTCGATGAGCTGACCACGGGTCAGGACCCGGCCCGAGTTGCGCAGCAGCAGCTCGAGCAGGTCGAACTCCTTCAGCGGCAGCGGGATGGCCCGTCCGTCCACGGCCACCGTGTGGCGTTCGACGTCCATCCGGACCGGGCCGGCCTCCAGCGTCGCGGTCATCAGCTCCTCGGCCTCGCCGCCGCGGCGCATCACCGCCCGGATCCGCGCGATCAGCTCGCGGTGGGAGAACGGCTTGGTCACGTAGTCGTCGGCTCCGAGTTCCAGTCCGACGACCTTGTCCACCTCGGAGTCCCGCGCGGTCAGGATGATGATCGGCACGGCCGACCGCTGCCGCAGCGCTCGGCAGACCTCCGTGCCGGACAGGCCCGGCAGCATCAGATCCAGCAGCACGATGTCGGCTCCGGAGCGGTCGAACAGGCCGAGCGCATCAGGTCCGGTCGCGGCCACGTTCACCTCGAAACCCTCGCGCCGCAGCATGTAGGAGAGCGGGTCGGAAATCGATTCTTCGTCCTCGACGACAAGCACCCGGGTCACGGGCTGTTCCTCTCGCTAGCGGCGTGATGTTCGAACATGTTGATGGGCTCCTCGGCGCGCGGACCGAGCTCAGCGGCGGTCTCGGCGCGGGTTGGTGGGTCGGCGGCCTGATCGGCGGCCGACTCAGGGGTGGCTTCGGCGCCGCGGCCGGCCAGCGGCAGTCGGATCGTGAACGTCGACCCGGAGCCGGCGACGCTCCAGACGCTCACCCCGCCGCCGTGGTTGGAGGCGATGTGCTTGACGATCGCCAGACCGAGCCCGGTGCCGCCGGTGGCGCGCGATCGGGCTTGGTCGACTCGGTAGAACCGCTCGAAGACCCGGTCGAGGTCGCCTTCGGCGATGCCGATGCCCTGATCGGTGACTGCGATCTCCACCCACTCGCCGGTCGCCTCCCGCACCGAGCGGGCCGCGACCCCGACCTTGGTGTGCTCGGAGCTGTAAGCGATCGCGTTGTCGACCAGATTGGCCACCGCGTTGGCCAGCTGGGTCTCATTGCCGCGCACCTGCAGGCCGGCCTCGGTGCGGTCGACCACCGTGATGCCGGAGCTCTCGGCGGCCAATCGGCTGCGGTCGACCGCCTCGGACAGGATGTGCTCGACGTCGACCAGTTGCGGGCCGGGCAGCGGCTCGGCGCCCTGCAGTCGGGACAGCTCGATGAGCTCCTGCACCAACCGACCCAAGCGCGCGCCCTCCCGCTGCATGCGGTGGGAGAACCGTTGGACGGCCTCGGGGTCGTCGGCTGCGTCCTGGACCGCCTCGGCCAGCAGGGTCAGCGCACCGACCGGGGTCTTGAGCTCGTGCGAGACGTTGGCCACGAAGTCTCGGCGGACCCGTTCAAGTCGCAGCGTCTCGGTGATGTCGGAGAATTGCAGCAGCACCGTCGTGACCCGCCCGACTTGGTCCAGCGGGACCGCGCTGACCCGGAAGGTCAGGATCTCCGGTCCGCCGACGGCCGGCGCCAGGTCGATCGTGGCCGAGGCGGCCGAGCCGGAGTCGGCGACCTCGCGCACCAGCGAACGCAGCACCGGCAAGGTCAGGCGGTCCTGGTGGACGACCCGCATCTCCCGGGCCCGTTGGTTGGCCAGCACCGCGATCTCGTCCCGATCGACCACCACCACGCCGACATCGATCGCGCCGAGGACCCGGGGGGCAAGGGCGCCCGAACCGGATTCGCGGCCCGCCTGGGGCTCGTCCGACGCCGGAATCGAGCGCTCGCGGCGGAGCAGCGCGCGAACGATCAGGGCGGACACGGCCGCCCCGAGCACGAACGCGAGAACGACCAGAATGGCCGCTGTGGTGGTCACGGCAGAATCGTACGGTCAGTTTTTGCCCGGTTCGACCGAACCAGGCCCGCAGACCTTGTACGTCATGCGCTGTTCACCAACTATCTGCCCCGTATTCACGCGCCACATCCTTGGTGATCATTCGGCCCTCTACCCTGTGCATATGCGCGATCTATATCACGACGAACTCGACGACATCGGTCATTCGCTGGTCGCGATGACCTATCTGGCGGGCGACGCGATGGGGCGGGCGACCCGGGCGTTGCTCGACGCCGACCTCAACGGGGCCGAGCGGGTGGTCAGCGACGACACCGCGATCGACGCGCTGCGGGCCGATCTGGAGTCGCGCACCTTCCAGTTGCTGTCCTTGCAGCAGCCGGTCGCCACCGACCTGCGGGTCTTGGTCACCACGCTGCACCTCGTCGCCGACCTCGAGCGGATGGGTGACCTGGCCCTGCACGTGGCCAAGGTCGCGCGGATGCGCTACCCCGACATCGCCGTGCCGGGCGAGCTGCGCGACGTCATCTCCCAGATGGGCGAGGTCGCGCTCTCGCTCGTCAACAAGGTGGTCGAGGTCATCAAGGGCCGCGACGTCGAGTTGGCCAAGGCGATCGAGGCCGAGGACGACTCGATGGACGCGCTGCACCGCAAGCTGTTCACGGTGCTGCTGTCGGACAACTGGGCCCACGGCACCGAGGCCGCGATCGACATGGCCCTGCTCGGCCGCTACTACGAGCGTTACGCCGATCACGCGGTCGGAGTGGCCCGGCGGATCGTGTTCATCGCCACCGGCGAGATGCAGTCCGGCTCAGCCGCGCCCCGCACGCTCGAGCGCTAACTACTTCTTGCCCTGGTTCGCGACGGCCTCGATCGCGGCAGCCGCCGCCGCTGGGTCTAGGTACTCCCCCGGCTTGACGGGGAGCAGCGTCGTCGCGTCCAGCTCGTAGCGCAGCGGAATCCCGGTCGGCACGTTCAGCCCGACGACGGCCTCGTCGCTGAGCTTGTCCAGGTGCTTGATCAGCGCCCGCAGCGAGTTCCCGTGGGCGGCGACCAGCACCGTCCCGTTGCGCAGGTCCGGGACGATCGCGTCGTACCAGTAGGGCAGCATCCGAGCGACGACGTCGGCCAGGCACTCGGTGCGCGGCACCGATTCAAGCAGGTCGGCGTAGCGCGGGTCGCCGACCTGGCTGTAGGCGTCATCGGCGGCGAGCGCGGGCGGCGGCACGTCGTAGGACCGGCGCCAGAGCATGAACTGCTCCTCGCCGAACTCGGCTCGGACCGCTGCTTTGTCCTTGCCCTGCAGCGCGCCGTAGTGACGCTCGTTGAGCCGCCAGGACCGTTTGACCGGCAGCCAGTGCAGGTCGGCCTCGTCCAAGGCCAGCTGAGCGGTCCGGATGGCCCGCCGGAGCAACGAGGTGTGCACGACGGCCGGCCGCAGCCCGTGCTCGCGCAACAGTTCGCCGCCGCGCTTGCCCTCGGCCTCGCCGGCCGCGGTCAGGTCGACGTTGACCCAGCCGGTGAAGAGGTTCTTCTGGTTCCAGTCGCTCTCACCGTGGCGCAGCAGGATCAACGTCGCGGTGGCAGGCTCGCCCGAGTCAGTCATGGCGCTAATCCTGCCAGCTGCCGATGCCGGCCCCGCGTCCTGCCCAGCCGGTCAGGCCCGTCAGCTGGTGCGCTTGACGTAACCGGCGAACGCGGCCAGGTTGGCCAGCGACTCCCCGCGGCTTTCCCGCCAGGCCCATTCGCGTCGGATCGAGGTGCCGAAGCCGATCTCGAGCAGGGTGTTGAAGGCCGAATCGGCATAGTCCAGCACCGAGCCGAGCAGCCGGTCGATCACCTCCACCGTGACCGCGGCCAGCGGCAGCCGTCCGGACAGGTAGACGTCGCCGGCGTCGTCGATGGCCCAAGCCACCGCGAACATCCTCGGGTTGTGCGCCAACAG